>CALHRJ010000338.1 GCA_938038395.1 uncultured Deinococcales bacterium
CTAGACAAACAGGTGAACCAACAGATAACCCTGATCCTGACGCTTTAGGACTGGCTGCTGGACCTGATGGTTCTCTCTTTCCTACAGGTGCACCACTACCTCCTGAGCCTTTTACGATGACCAAAGAGCGTCCGCTGGCAGTAATGACAGACAATGTTTTTGGATATCCACAAAGTGGCTTTAGGGAAACATCTACAGTCTTTGAGATGCCTGTTGAAGGTGGCTTAACGCGTTTGATGATGATTTTTGATAAGGATACGCCAGCTCGAGTGGGTCCTGTGCGTAGTGCCAGAGATTACTTTTTAGATGTCTCAGATGGTCTTGGGTCAGTACTTGTGCATGTTGGAGGTTCACCTTCTGCACTCGCTAGAATTGAACGCAATGGTACACAGACTTTTGATGCCTTAAGCAGTGCATTATTTGCTAGAGATAATTCTCGTAACGCTCCCTATAATTTGTATAGTCTGGGCGGAGATATTCGTAGAGAGATGACGCGAATTGGTTGGAATCGGGTTGACTCAATTAGAGGCATTATTTATAAGCCAGATGATGCATTGCCAGATTCAACGTCTAAAACCATCCGTTTTTCTCGTGAATACTCAAGTGGCTTTCGCTATGTTCAAAACTTAGCAAGCTATCAGTGGGTACGTAATGGCCAAGATGCTGTTGATTCTAGTGGTGTCGCTGTTAAGATGGATGCAGTGGTGCTTGCGACGACTGCAGCGAGTGTAATCCCGGGTGATTCAGCGGGTCGTTTGAATGTCAATACCCGTAGTGGTTTAGCAACGCTTTATATTCAAGGTAAGGCAATTGATGGACAGTGGAGTTCGTCTGGTGGCTTTAGTTTTATTAGCAATGAAGGTGAAAGAATTGATTTGAGTCCCTTTAAAACTTGGGTTACATTCATTCCACCTTGGGCTAGTGTTAATTGAGTCGTAATCGTACATGAGTGAATTTTGGACCAAAGCACAACAACTCTTTGCCGATGGCGAATATTGGGAATGCCATGAGGTACTTGAAGAAGTGTGGTTAAAGAGTGATGACCTGCATAAAGAATTTTATGCAGGTGTTATTCTTTGTGCTGCTGCGCTTCATAAGGCTAGGGCTATGAACAGTAGTAGGGGAGGGCGTCGGAACTATGCCAAGGCCCTCAAGCATCTTGCTTTGGTACCAGATGTCTTTCACGATACAGATGTTCGAGAGTTAGAAGCCCTGGTACATCAAGCTTTGCGGGATGAATCCTTTTTTCCAGCTATTCCAATCCTGCAAAAATAATATAAATTGTAAAACAGAGCTAACTTTTCTTATGCAAGATAAGGTAACTTAAGCTATGCCAGAAACAATACCTGAAGCAACTGAAAACAGTAACAAAATAGATAACTTAACGCATGAACAAATGCGTGCTAGACGACCAAATGTAAGTGGGCGTTTAATGCTCAACAAAGAAACTAATATATTTGCTGGTGTCTTGGCAGGTATTGCTGATTATACTGGCGCTAATCCAAAAGCAGTGCGAATTATTTTTGTAATTGCGACGATTCTAAGTGGTGGTATTGCTGCTATAGGGTACATCTTACTTTGGTTGTTGCTACCAGCTCAGACTTAAAATCTTACTATTTAGCAAGCACCTAAACCAAAAAATTGCGCTCGAGCTCAATTGCTTGACTCAACCTATGTTTGTAGTCATCTCTGGAAATCTCTGTAGCACCAAAGGTTTTTAGATGACTAGTAGTGTATTGAACATCAAACAACTTAAAGTCTTGCGCATGCAGATGTTTGAGCAAGCTGGCTAAAGCTACTTTGCTTGCGTCCGTCACTCGGCTGAACATGCTCTCGCCAGCAAACAAAGCACCTAAACTAACGCCGTATACACCACCTACTAACTTGCCATCTTGCCAAGTTTCCACACTATGGGCGTAGCCATAATGGTGTATCTGGGAGTATAGCTTTAGGATGTCGTCATTTATCCAAGTTTCTTCACGATCTGGAGCTGGTTCAGCGCATTTTTTCATGACTTCTGTGAAGGCTGTATCGAAAGTGACATGGAACTTTTTTTGACGCAGGGTGCGCTCGAGCCGCCTTGATATATGAAAGTTATCAAGGGGAATAATAGTCCTCGGATCAGGATCAAACCAATACAATTCAGGATTATCCTGTGACTCTGCCATTGGAAAAACCCCAATTGCATAAGCTTGTAACAACATTTCAGGTGTAATCTTCTCCATTAACCTAGTATTCCTTTGAAACTAGGTTGAAGCTTAATACTCAGCAAGATAATTTTTTAGTTCCCAATCGTGAACCGTAATGCGGTAACGATCAAACTCTTTATTTTTTGCCTCAATAAAGTGGTTGAAAATATGATCACCCATTGCTTTACGCATAACTCGATTGCGCTGCAAATATACAAGTGCCTCACGTAGCGTACCAGGTAATTCTTTTACCTTGTGTTTGCGTTTATCTCGTACGGACATATCGTAGATGTTGCGTTGAATTGGTGGCGCTGGCAATTGCTTAGATTCTATTCCGTCTATACCTGC
>CALHRJ010000339.1 GCA_938038395.1 uncultured Deinococcales bacterium
TTTCAGTTGTTTCTTCAGTTAAGCAAATGATGCGAGCTGGAAAAGATGACATAATTTTTAGCCTACCATCCCACTAGATTTAATGGGCTAGAGGTCAAGCGTAAAACATACAACACACGCACATATATGGTTTGATGCAGCTACCTATGTTTAGACTTCTTTTACAAAAATTTAAGATACTATCTCTATTACTCCTCATACTTGTATGCAATCTTTCAACAGCACAAACGCTTGACCATCAGGAACTTATCCAGCTTTCAGCATTGGAAGCTTTAGACCTAAAACAAAAACAACAGCTTACAACTGAACAGCACGTTACAGCATTGCTAGAACAAGCAAAAAAAGCTAGCGTTCTCAATCTCTTTGCAATTTTGGACAGTGACTATGCACTGAGTCAAGCCAATTTTCTTGACTCAGCTAAAGTTGACAAGTCATCTCCCCTACACGGCATACCTATAGTTATATCTGACAATATAGATGTGGTTGGACTGCCTACAACGCTTGGGTTTCCAATGCTTATCAATCATATTCCAGAACAAACAGCACAAATTATCGCTCGACTAGAATCGCATGGTGTGATTGTTCTAGGCAAAACACCTAATACGCCTTTTGGTTTGGAAGTTTTTCAAGAATCTGTCGCTAATCCTTATGAACGATTTGCAGTTGCAGGGAGTTCACAAGCTGGTACAGCGGCAGCAGTTTCAGCGGGCATTGCACCAATGGGGATTGGATCGGATGCTCTGGGGTCAGCTCGAGCCGCGGCGTCCCTAACTGGCACTATTGCTTTCAAGCCTTCCCAAAATCGCTACAGCCTAGACGGTATAGCAACAACCTCGTCGACCGAAACACCTGCAATTTTTGCACGCTCTGTTAAAGATATTATTTTAGTGGATAGTTTACTAAGCCACGAACAAGCAAACTACCAAAATGCTAATTTGAAGGATTTAAAAGTTGGGATAGCACAAGATTATTTTTATTATCCGCTCGAGCGCACAACCGAAAAACTAGTAGCGAGTTTTTTGACAAAATTGATTGTCGAAGGTGAAGTCGAAATGATTGAAACTGAAGTCAATCAACTTTCTGACCTTATGCCCTCGTTAAATGAAACTCTGATTGACTATGAATTAAGCAAAGGTATCAGTAACTATCTTGATGACAACGCCTTGAATTTAGCAGATGTACTAGAGAATCTTACACAACAACAAGTTCTAGGTACTTTAGAGCATGCTGCGTCAATCACTCAATTGGACTATGAAACCGTAAGAGATGCAGACTTAGAAACACTACGTTTTGAATTCACCAATTTTATTGAGCGAACAGAGATTGAAGTCTTTATTTTACCCACAACACCTGCAACAGCTCGACAAATACCTGTAAGGGAATCAGCAAGTCTCTTTCAAGATTTAAAAGATAGTTCAGAGTTTCACACAAGAAATACAGCACCCGGTAGTTTTGCCGGATTACCTAGCATCACTTTACCAATAGGTCTTACTGCAGAAGGCTTGCCTGTTGGGATTATGTTAGAAAGTGCGGTTGGGGATGACTTACGGTTGCTGAGTATTGCCGTAGCAATAGAAAAGCTAATTGGTGACATTCCTGTACCCGAACTGCCGTAATGCTAAACAAGATTGATTTCTTTTAAACGGTTAAAGGTTTTATCAGCTTTTAACCGGTCGATGATTGCAAAATCAATTTCTAGAATAGTATTGTCAAGTTCTACTTTTGTTTCTTGTACGGGTTCTTTTATATCTTCTAAAACAGTTATCCAAACACTAGGCGAAACATAAAGTGGTGTTAGTCCAACTTCACCAAGAATATCATTGATGTCTTCTGTAATCTCGCTAAGGTAGTCTGTTGGGTAGGCTCGAGCCTTGAGCACTTCACACTCGAAGAACTCAGAGTAAAGGCTTTGGACGCAATCTATAGATAAGGTGAATGGTTTGATTGTACCTAGGTAGCGCTCGAGCCTATCAACAACTTCAGATATCTGCTCCTGCGAACAAGAAAATTTTTGACAGGTTATATGAAAAGGAAAACGAATTTTCCCGCTATATCTTTCTTGAAGCTCACTTAATATGTCTGGTGGTTCATCCATCACGGCTTGTTTCAAAATCACAAACACATCATTGAACTGTGCAGCTTGATGTTTAAAATAACTACTATCCATAAATATAGTTTACCCTAAAACCAACTTTTCAAGCCTATCTTAAATTCAGCCTATTCTAAACAAAAAAAGTCCGTTACATTTCTGCAACGGACCTAAACAATCTTATTTCAAGGTTTTAATTAATAATGATATATGTATTCAGTGTATTTGCGTTATCGACTGTCTCCCCAAGACCCACGAATTGAATAGATGCATCATCAACGATAATTTGTGGTGCTTGTGTTCCTTGAACAATGCTCACATTTACGCGACGATCTTCTGAATCCTTTTCCAAACGAACTACTGCAGCGATATCACCCTGCCAAACACATTGCACACCTTGTGGACAACGGTTATCAGTTAGTGTTTCTACAGTCATAATCAAACCATTACTAAATTGGTAAGCTTGCCCAATTACAAAGTCAAAGTAACCACTAACATTGGTTGATGGTTCTGGTGTTGGCGCACGTGGCGGTGTTGTTTGTGTAACTGTGTAATTCACGTTATAACCTGGGTTAGGTGTTGTAGTAGGTGCAGCAGTGTTATTAACTACATAAAATGCTGCTAGATACTCTTCGTATGAATTGTAGCCGTAGAAACCACTAGTTACTGAAGTATTCACTGGTGATGTGGTTTGTTGAGGAATAGTTTGCTGAGGCGCTACTTGCCCTGCATAAAATGCATCAAGATAAGCTTGGTAACTAGGATAACCATTAAATGCAGTTGTTGTCGTAGGTTGTGTAGTCACACGAGGCGTATTCACAGGCGCACAGTCATTATTTGCTGATACAAAAATTGACATAGTCTGTGCAAAACCACATGGATCAACAGCTGGACTTGGCACATTTTGTCCTGCATAAAAGTTGTCTAAATAGTCTTGATAACTAGCAAAACCGTTATATGCACTCGTAGTATTAGTCTGCTGGGTGGTATATGGCGATGTGGTCGTAGTATAGGGTGTATAGGTAACTGCTCTAATTGGTGTTGGCGTTTGGTAGGCGCTCTGACCATAATAATTGTTCAAATAATCTTGATAACTTGCAAAACCGTTATAAGACTGTGCTGCGCCATTAGAAATCAATAGAGCCAACAATGTAAGTAAGCTAAAACGTAAAACCTGTAACATTCTTCCATCTCCTAAATGTTGTGTTCCTCTTTTTTGGTTGTTCATGATTCTCCTTTATTTATCTTTCAGTTACATCTCAAAGTTTAAGCGAGGTCTTAAACATGAACCTGAGCAAAACTGAAAGATTATTCAGAATCATTACTATGCTAGCAAAAAGCTAGTAAGCACCACTCTAGAATTAATCACGACTAGCCTGAATGCTCTTTGCTACATTCGCAAATTCACGAAACCTTCAGGGTTTACTCAAAGGAATACGTTAATGAAGGAATACTCCATTAGTGATATACCTCTAAAACCTGTTTAGCAAACACTAATTCAGCATTGCGGAATCTATTAGCTATTTAGGATGATGATTTAAATACTACAACTTGGTTCAAATCTTGGTATAAATCAAGAAAGTAACTGAGGTAATATCTCCTCGGCTGGACCAAGTAATTCCACATCAAAGTATGGATTAGCAGGAACCATCGATTCTAAATTTACAAGAACGGTCTTCGCACCACGTTGTTTGGCAATGGCTACAAAATTAGCTGCTGGATAGACTGAACCAGACGTACCAATAGCAATAAATAGGTCTCCGCGCGACAAAGCATGTTGCGTTCTTTCTAAAGCAACTTCAGGTAGCATTTCATTAAACAAGACAATATCTGGGCGCAGAACTTTTTTACAGATTGGACATAACGGCACTGTCTCTACATAATGTTCTGGATCTTCAAAGGCCTTAAAATCACAGGTCTCATTACTACACTTACTGATATGTATATTGCCATGAATTTCAATTAGATTTTTGCTGCCTGCTCGACTATGCAATCCATCTATATTTTGAGTAATCAATGTAAAGCTTCGATCATCTTTAACAGTAGCTTCGAACTGTGCCAACGATATATGTGCTGGATTTGGCTCTGCCTGATTAGAAAGTGGGCGCAATGCACCCCACAATTTCCACATACCCAAAGGTTCATTCTTTAAGGCTTCTTTAGTGCCATATCTATCTACATCAACTTCTTCCCAAATACCACCAGGACCACGAAAAGCTTTTAACCCTGACGCTACAGAAATACCTGCTCCTGTCAAAACAACAATGTGGTTATAGCTACGAACATCTAAATCGTTAAATACTTTTTGGGTCATCTCATACCTCACTTAAAACAGCATCTTAACAAAAAACTTACTTAAGCAAAGAATTTAAAATGCAAAACGTCTGACTAAGTTTAAAGATACGCCCCACTAAAGATATAACTTTCATAAATAATCAGCGTGGTGTATGAATAATTTTGATTATTTTTCAAATACACCTATGCAGTTTTCGATTTGCAATCAAAAATATGCTGAGTAATCCAAAACAGGTCTCAAGCTATGTTGTCAACCTAATTTGTTGTCAACCTAGTTGCAACGCCATCTGGGTGTAAAGTCATTATAGTCAACACCACATATTCAAAAACCATAAATTCAATAGTAAATGCCAAATAAACTAATTGAAAGCCAACTTGTAAAGACTAATGACATCTAATAATAGATAATATTGTACTCAGTCCAACAAAGTGACTATGCTTTTGGAGAAGAGAGCTTTTAGAGGCTGGTTATTGTAGCCAGCCTCTAAATTTTTGAGCTGAAAAAAACTAAATGTCGCTAAAGTCCTTATAAACTTTTACAAAGCTAACATTTGTGCATTTTCTGTCATTCGATTAAAAATAATATTGTACTCAGTCCAATAAAGTGACTATACTTTCGGAGAAGAGAGTAAAAAAGGCTGGTAACCAATTTACCAGCCTTTATTTTTTGTGATACATCTCAAGACCCTTAGCATCTGAAGTGATACTTGAGACATTTGAAATCTTTGTGTATTGAGAGTTAGAAGCCAAACTTCTTATCTTAGTTCGTAAACTACAGAATATTTATTGTTTCAATCAACTCTTGATTCGCTATATCACCTTAATATTGTAAGTTGTTTCTCTAAAACAAAGTCAAAGCTCGACACAATTTTGTATTTTAGTTTTACACTTAAGCTATGAACGAACACTTGAACAACAACTTAAAAAAACAAGAAGCAATCTATATCGATGGACTTCTTCCTTATCTTCTTTATAAGCCCGAACACATAAGCGGACCATGGCCCATCTTATTTTTCTTACATGGTTGGGGAGAACGAGGTTCTGACTTAGAACTTCTAAATACTACTGGCTTAGCCCATAGAATTGAACATTCAAATCTAAAAGCGTTAGACTTTCTTGTTATATCTCCACAATGTCCTATAGATGAAACTTTAGCTATTGACTCTAAAGAAAGTGGTTGGTGGACTAATCCTGACAAAATGCAAGATTTAGAATTGCTTTTTGAAGACAGTTTGTCTCGTTATTCTGTTGATCCAACTAGAGTCTATATGACAGGTTTAAGTATGGGTGGCTTTGCTACATGGGAGTTTGCAACGAAACATGCAGATAAATTGGCTGCTATTGCACCAATTTGTGGAGGTGGCACACCACAGAAAGCTTCAGCACTTACCCAACTGCCTATTTGGGCATTTCACGGTGCAGACGACGATATTGTACCAGTTGGTGAATCTTTGGATATGATCCAAGCGATTCGTGAGCTTGGTGGAGAACCTGAATTAACGGTCTATCTAGATACAAAGCATGATAGTTGGACTCGGACTTACGCAAAGGATGAACTTTTCGAATGGTTCCTCCAACACAGTTTGTAAAACAAGCTATCAACAATCTGTGAATGTAATACACTCGCCATAGAAAAGCGCTTAGGGTTAAAATAAAGCTTAATGGCAGAGCAAATAGAGTTAGATACCTTAAAAGAAAATGCACTTCAGAGGGCTCGAGCCCCTGAACTACACGAGCTGTCCGAAAACATGGTCTTTGGTGAAGGGAACCCAAACGCTCAACTGATGATAGTGGGTGAAGGTCCAGGTGAAGCTGAGGATCAGTCTGGTCGTCCTTTTGTTGGTCGTGCTGGGCAATTACTTGATAAAATCTTGGGAAGCGTAGATATAAACCGAGATGATATTTACATCACCAACATCGTCAAATACCGCCCTCCAGGTAACAGAAACCCTTCACAAAAAGAAATTGAAGCAAGCGATTGGCTCATATTAGAGCAAATCAAACTCATTGGTCCACAGCTTATTGCTACACTAGGCAATGTACCTACACAATATTTTTTGCAATCCAAAGAGGGCATCACAAAAACCCATGGTCAATGGTTTGAGTGGCAAAGTGGCATTAAACTCATGCCCTTGTATCACCCTGCCTATCTACTCAGGAACCCTAGCCGTACACAAGGCGCTCCAAAATGGCAAATGTGGGAAGACATGAAAAAGCTTAAAGCTGAAATGGATTCCTTAGGTCCAAAAACTAAAAAAATAAGCATCGATACTGCGCAACAAGATGGGCTTTTTTAATGTCAAATCCAGATTTTATAGGTCTAGTACATTCGGTACGCAGTTCCGCTGAAGCGGCACTCGGCGAGGTTACAAGTCCTATGCTCACACGTTTACACAGCGACGGTATTCTAGCTAAAAAGACTGCAACAAGAAGCTTAAAACTGCTTGACATGCTACTTGAAAAAACCAATGGCAATTTAGATGAAACAGAACTAGATACACTTCGCAGCGCCATCCACAGTATCAATACGAAGCTTGAAAGTAGTGAACTCAAAGACGCTGAAGAAGCAACAAGAAAAGATTCCATTAACTAATGCGTGCCCTTATTCAACGTGTTTCTGAAGCTAATGTGGTGGTAGATTCTCAAACGATTGGTGAAATTGACCGAGGTTTATTAGTTCTACTTGGCATTACACCTACGGATTCTGAAGCTGAAGCAAACTTTCTAGCCAATAAAATTGCTAAGTTACGCATCTTTAGCGATGATGACGATAAAATGAATCTGAGTGTAGCAGACATTGGTGGAAGCATCTTAGTAGTAAGTCAGTTCACACTGTATGCTGACGCAAAAAAAGGTAATCGACCAAGCTATACCGATGCAGCACGTCCAGAACAAGCAATCCCGTTATATGAATATTTTCAAAAACAGCTTAAGATGATTGGCTTCCATGTTCAAAGTGGTGAATTCGGCGCTGATATGAAGGTTAACTTAGTCAACGATGGTCCTGTTACTATTTGGTTAGATACAAGAGATTTTAATATTACTTAGCCTCTATTTTTGACACGAAATACTACAAGAGAAAGTGCATAGCTTAGATTCCAAGTCATGCACTTTCTCGTTTATCTAAGAATAAACCCTAATCTAAACTAAAGCCCATACTTTCAAGTGTTTCTTTAAGTTTAGGTCGATTTGGTTTTTCTTGTTTCTTTGCAATTGGCCCAGACCACGCGTCATCGTCAAGATTTCTGTTTTGTGCTTCGTAATGCGCTTTTAGCTGTTGATTATAGGTTCTGATTTCACCTTCAAGATTATCAACCTTATATGTTTCTTTGTGTATAACAACATGTTCTGCTAAACGTGGTTTTCTATCTGGAATCAAATCTTCTTTTGGCCAACCAAGACACATACCATAGGTTATATAAACACCTTTTGGTAACTCTAAAAGCTCAGCAGCTTCTTTTGGATTATTACGAATGCCACCAATCATAACCCCAGATAAACCAAAAGACTCAGCAGCCGTTTGCACTGACATGCCTACCAAAGCAGCGTCTATACTCGAAACGAGAGTTGTCTCAAGATTCTTTGTTAGGGTCTGTCCATGCATTTCACAGATTGCCTCCAAGCGTGTAATATCTGCACAAAACGCTATAAAAACAGGGCATGCTTCAATATGCTTCTGCCCACCTGTTAAAACAGCTAGTTCTTTTTTTACCTCTGGATTACGAACTACCACTATACTATAGGTTTGCATATTACTGCTTGTGGGTGATCTACGGCTGGCATTTAAAATTGTCATCAGCAGATTGTCATCAATATCTTGATCAGTATACTGTCGAACACTTACATGCTTATTGAGTACTTCTGTAACAGGAGTTGTTAAATTATTTTTTTCAGGAGTCGATGTCATATAAGTATAGTTTAACCTAATCGGCTATAGATTTCGTCTAACAATCTGACCCTTGGTCTACCCTTTTGCTACAAAAGCAATTGTTATCTGGGCGTCATGGCTATGTCAAAAAGCGAGTTAAGCTACTTAGGCAAGTATGCAATTCCTCCCCTTCCCTTAACGCCACTACCTACACAGACCTGATGGTGTTAAGGGATATTTTTGACAAAAAAATAGGAGCAAATTGCTTTGCTCCTATACATCTATTTTTTTATTTTGTTCTTTTTAACCACTCAAACTGCCGATAATTGCGAACATCGGTAAGAACATACCCGCTACAATGAATCCCACAATGCCACCTAAGAAGATGATCATTAGGGGCTCGAGCGCAGCCGTGAGCGCGTCAACAGCTTCATCAACTTCTCGTTCATAGAAGCTTGCAATCTTCTCAAGCATGGTATCCATAGCACCAGTCTCTTCACCAATAGCAATCATCGAACTAACCAAAGGTGGGAAAACTTTAGGATACTCTTTCAAAGTCTCACTAAGTTGTTCACCTCTTTGAACCCCAGCTTTTGCCTCAGTAAGAACATCTTCAACAATCACGTTACCAGCTGTACCTTTTGTTATGTCTATTGATTCAATGACATTTACACCACTTTTAAGCAAAAGTCCAAAGGTGCTTGAAAACCCAGCAATCGAAGCCTTTTGCTGTAGGGGTCCAATTACGGGCAACGTTAAAAGTAGGCGATCAATTACATGTCTACCTTGATTTGTTTTATAAAACGTAATCAATCCAAAAGCGCCACCGCCAATAATGACTATGAGTAACCACCACTGATTTACTAAAAAGTCTGAAATAGCCATTAGGATTCTAGTGATCAGTGGCAAATCGCCTCCTAAATCAGTAAGAATACCAGCAAACTGAGGCACAATACCTGTCAAAAGAAAGTAAGTAACAGCAAGTGCAATGAACATAACCACACCAGGATATGTCAACGCACTTTTGACTTTACCCCTAAGTGCAGCTTGTTTCTCTTGGTAACTTGCAATCCTTTCAAGAATATTATCCAAGTTACCAGAAGCTTCACCAGCTTTTACAAGGTAAACATACAGGTTGTTGAAAACACGCGGAAACTTTGCAAGTGAACTACTAAGGTTCTGCCCTGTTTCAACATCTTCCCTAACAGCATTTAGGGCCTTTTGCAAACCCTTTTTCTCTGCTTGGTTTTGAAGAATAGCCAGTGATTGCACAATAGGTAAACCTGCATTAATCACTGTCGCAAACTGACGGCTAAATAGCGTAATATCGCGTAAACTTGGTTGATCCATAAATGCTGGCATTGATAGATCTGCATTCATGCCTGTTTTTTTATCTTTTGCAATCTTAGTTACATAGTAGCCCTTTTCACGTAAAGTACGTGCAACTTCGCCTGAGGATTCAGCCTCCATCGTTGCTTCTAAAGCTTTGCCCGCTTTATCGCGAACCACATATTTGTAGGTAGTCATCCAAATCTCCTTGGGAAATACAGGGAATAAACACATCTAACGATTCAAAATTTGAATCTAAAAATGCGTACAACCTTATTAGCGTCTCTTCCCAAGGGCTGCTCCCCCGTTTGGAAATGAGTCGTTCTGTTACTATCACTATAAAAGAACATCGTCTTCATTTGCCTTAAACTAGATGAGTAGACCTTAAATATCTACTCAGAAGAATCATTAAAAGTACAATAATTTACTGTAAATACACCATTTAGCCTCGTTAAAGAGCATACATTAAGATTTAATTATATAGCGTTGAAATCTGTACTTTTATTGGTATCACGATGCCTTAGCTTTTAACAAAGCCTGTTCATGCTTCTTCAGGGGTGCAAAATGGTATAAGCTAAGATTATGTTAGCGAAATCCAAACGTGCACTCTTTGTACTTGAAGAGCTCAAAAAGCTTTATCCTAATGCCCGCACAGAATTATCTTTTACAAACCCTTTTGAACTTCTAATTTCAACGATTCTTTCAGCACAAGCCACTGATGTAAGTGTTAATGCGGCAACTCCTGCTTTGTTCAAAGATTACCCGACAGCTGAAAAACTTAGCCTGGCGCTCCCAGAAGAAATCGAACCCTATATCAAAACAATCGGACTCTACCGCAATAAAGCAAAAAATATCGTCAAAACTTCAAAAGACCTTGCAGAAAAGCACAACGGCACTGTACCCAATGACTTCAACGCTTTACTTGCTTTAGCTGGCGTAGGACGTAAAACTGCCAATGTTGTTTTATCCAATGCTTATGGCGTTCCAGCAATCGCTGTTGATACTCATGTTGGCCGCTTAGCAAGACGCTTAAAATTTTCAAAAGAAGAGAACCCTGACAAAGTCGAGAAAGACTTACAAAAAACCTTCCCTAAAGAAGAATGGATATTCTTGCACCATGCATTAATCCTACACGGCAGACGAGTTTGCGATTCGCGAAAACCAGATTGTTCAAACTGTTCAATGTCAAAACACTGTCCTAGCTCAACAGCATAAGTCATTTAAATCCAAACAAATCAATATATTTTTGTTTACAATCTATCAGGAATTATTACGTCATTCAGTACAGCAATAAAAATCTAATCTACTCCCGAAGCTAAGTATGGCAAAGGTCACTGTCTTAACTAGAAGGTGCTTGCTAGGTTGAATTATAATTATTTTGAGTTTTCTACTAGTTTAGAAACAGTAGTAATCTTACAAATGGAGTTGACAACATGACATCTATATTAGAGAAAACCAATATACAAAAAGAAAACAATACTACTGCGTCAGATTCAAAAAATTCAAAAAATCAGGATAACAGTTATGACCTCGTTATCGTTGGTGCTGGTCCAGTTGGGTTAGAAGCAGCAATCTTAGCTAAACGTGCTGGTCTTAAATACATTGTATTTGACAAAGGGGCAATTGCCAATGCCATCTATAACTACCCAACATACATGACATTCTTTACAACTTCAGAACGTTTGGAAATAGGTGGGCATCCGCTAATTACCACAATTGACAAACCAACTCGTAAAGAAGCGTTAGACTATTATAGAAAAGTTAGTCAAAACGAGGCACTTAATATAAAAGCTTTTTGCGAAGTCAAAAAACTGCAAAAAACAGATCAGGGTTTTGCACTTGAAACACTTAGTAATTTAGGTAAACAACAAAAAATAACCACAACCCGAATCGCCATAGCAACGGGCTACTTTGATAATCCAAAACTATTAGGTATTCCAGGCGAAGAGCTAGCCAATGTGAGCCACTACTACACAGAAGCGCACAGTTACTTTAACCGTAATGTCACGATAATTGGTGCAGGAAGTAGTGCGGCAGATGCAGCACTAGACCTCTATAAACATGGTGCAAAAGTAACTATGATTCATCGTGGTGAGGCCTTCAGACATAGCCTAAAATATTGGATTCGACCAAACCT
>CALHRJ010000340.1 GCA_938038395.1 uncultured Deinococcales bacterium
GCCAATTTCCCTTGGTGATTCCCACGAAGGCTTTAGAGTAGTTGGCACTAACGAAGACTATTTTGAATATTACAAATACGGCAAAAAACGTCCCCTTAGCTTTAGCGAAGGTAAGCCTTTTACTGGCGTTTTCGAAGCTGTGTTAGGTGCAGATGTAGCACGTACACTTGATTATAAATTAGGTGATGAAATTGTCCTTGCGCATGGTACGAGTAGAATAAGCCTGATGAACCATGACAATACACCTTTTATTGTCACAGGCATTCTAAATAAAACAGGTACACCTGTTGACCGTTCTGTACATACTTCACTTGAAGGTATCGAGGCCATTCACATTGGTTGGGAAAGTGGTGTTCCAATTCCTAGTCAGGAAGTAAGCGCAGAAGAAGCACTTAAGCGTGACCTACAGCCTTCACTAATTACGGCCTTCCTTTTAGGCGTCAATTCAAAAACAGGTATCTTTAATTTACAACGTGCTATCAATGACTACAAACGTGAACCACTCTTAGCAGTCCTTCCTGGTGTTGCCTTACAAGAGCTTTGGAACTTGATGAGTGCAGCCGAAAGAGCGTTGCTAATCGTTTCTAGCTTCGTGGTCATCAGTGGCTTAATTGGAATGTTAAGTTCTATCCTATCTAGCCTCAGTGAACGTAGACGAGAAATGGCTATCTTGCGCTCAATGGGTGCAAAGCCTAGGCAAATTTTCGCATTACTCACTTGGGAATCAGTTCTCTATACAGTGATTGGTTGCCTTCTAGGACTCTGCATACTCTACGGTATTCTGTTTGCACTTAGACCTTGGGTGGAAGCCCGTTATGGTTTATTTTTAAGCATCACTGCACCTACACAGTATGACTTACAGTTACTTGGTGCTGTCCTAGCTGCTGGTTTAGTGATGGGATTATTACCTGCTTACCGAGCTTATAGAAATTCTCTTGCTGATGGCATGACCATTCGAGTCTAAAACTCTTCGTAGGATGGTGCTCCGCCCATCGCCTTTGCATTTAATATTTTGAAAAATGATGGACATAGCCACATACTACATCGTCAAAAAAGTCCGTAGGATGGCGCTCTGCCCATCGACTTTGTATTTGAGAAATCCACAAAATATGGTGGGCACAGCCACACCCTACAATCTAAAGCTATAAAACTACAACTCATACGAGTATCTTGCTACTGACATATCTGTTCATGTCAATTACATTGTTTTTTGTAACAAAAAGAATTATTAAAAAATAAGGAGACAACATGAATCACATACAAACTACTATGGACAAAAGTGCAATCGGTTTTTCAATTGCCTGTATTTTACACTGCATCCTCACACCTATAGCACTCATCCTATTTCCAGCAGTGCTTGCCTCAAGCCCATTAGCAGGTGAAGGCTTTCATAAACTCATGCTTTTAGCTGTTATTCCAACAAGTGTTATTGCACTTGGCATTGGTTGTCGAAAGCATGGGAATTTAGGTGTCATTTACCTATGCACTTTAGGTCTAACTATTTTACTAGCAGCAGGATTGTTTGGTGAGAATCTTGGCGAAAACGGTGAAGTGATTGGTACTGTTATTGGTGCTATTGTTCTCGCTATTGGGCATTTTAGAAATCACAAATTGTCACCAAGATTGACAAACGTACAAATCTAAATTTCGTGTATTGGTAATCTGCCCATTGCATATTAATTTAGCAGCAAGAATGGTAGGCATAGCCACCTTACAAAATCTCAAAAAATGATGGTCATAGCCATCTCAAAAGTTAGTAGGATAGTGCTCTGCCCATCGCCTTTGTGTTTGATAATATGGTGGGCATAGCCGCACCCTACGAAAGCAAAAACCTAGCACAAATAAGAATCCAGCAAAAACAAAAGGAGTAGCCAAAATAGGCTACTCCTTAAAAATTTCAAATGCTTAAATCTAGAACTTAGGCACGTTCTTCAATTGGTGTAAATGTCTTGCCAAATTCACCTTCATACACCAAACGAGGGCGCATGATTCGGTTATCAGCATATTGCTCTAAAAGATGTGCCATCCAACCAGAAATTCTAGCTACAGCAAAAATTGGTGTGTAGGTATCGGCAGGGAAACCAAGCATACGGTAAACACTCGCAGAGAAGAAATCAACGTTTGGCTTAACCGCACGACCTTTTTTCTCCATCTCGATGTCCATGACACGTTCCATCTCAAGGCTCATCTCAAACCATTTGCCTTCACCAGATTCTTCTGAAAGTGCTTTGGACACTTTACGCAGAATGACAGCACGTGGGTCAAGAACAGTGTATACACGGTGTCCGAAGCCCATTACACGACCGCCCTTTTGACCAAGTGTGTCTAAAACATACTGTTCAACCGCTTCAACTGAACCGATGCCTTCAAGTGCTTGCATAACTGCTGTGTTTGCACCACCATGAAGCGGTCCTTTAAGGCTTGCAACAGCAGCAGTGATTGCGCCATACGAATCAGTAAGACTAGATGCTGCACTACGTGCAGTAAAGGTTGATGCATTACAACCGTGTTCAGCGTGAAGGACTAAAGCAACATCCATAACATTTGTAGCTGCTTCTGTTGGTTTTTCACCTGTGCGCATATACAAAAAGTTCGCAGCGATGCTCAAACTTGAGTCAGGCGCTACAGGCTCGAGCCCTTGGCGAATACGTGAAAATGCAGCAACAATTGTTGGGAACTTAGCCAACATGCTATAAGCATCTTCTTGTATACCTTCAATGCTAACGTCTTCTGCTTTGGGGTCAAGCGCACCTAACATAGAAACTGCTGTACGTAGAGCGTGCATAGGGTGAATGTCATGCGGTAAACTCTTGAGCATTTCTATAACTGGGGCAGGGATTTCGAACAATGGTGCTAATTTAGCTTTGAAAGCATCAAGCTGTGCTTGCGTAGGTAGGTCGTCATTCCAAAGCAAATACGCTACTTCTTCAAAGGTTGCTTTGTTTGCTAATTCATTAATGTCATAACCACGGTAAACAAGTTCACCTTGGTCACCTTTGATACTGCTAATGCTTGAGGTATCAATGTGTACCCCCATAAGACCACGATATAGTTCTGGTTGCGCTGTCGTCATATAACCTCCTAGTTTTAGACCACTTTCTTGCAATTTTCTTTTAGTACGTTTGTATTAGAAGATATCACTAAAACGCACGCTTATATATAGCTAAACTCAATAGTATCTGTCTAACTTGTTTGTTTAACTTAATAAAATAATTCGAGGATTTCTCTCTAAGGGTTATCAACATAACACTCATATGTGTAACATGAGAGTACACAGAACCACTTAGCCTCTTGGTAAAACCTCGATGTACTCTAGTTTACTGCCTATTTAGTGGGACGTTTGCAGATGTACACACAATAATACACAGCTTGACAAATTAAGATTTCTTTGGATTAGATTCTGATTAGCCACAATCCTTTAGCCCTAATCCACTAATTAGCCCTAATTCACTGAGCACAGTCGTTAATTATATGAATACGCAGCCACTAATTTCAGTATCTAGCAAGACAATAGGGAATCTGAACTATAAAGATAGTCTCTTTAAAGCTGGGGATTTTACTTAAGTGTGCGACCACAGGTCACTCTTTCACGGTTTTTACGCTCCGCTTAAACCCAGGCAACTACTTCAAAATCACGGCAAAAGTAAAACATTCGCTATCGGCATCTAGACACAATGTTTAGACTCTTTAGGTGCCTACACAAGTTACCCCTTCAACCATGTTCTTAAGCAGACAAACCATCTGTTTAAGAGATTGTTTAATGAAGTGTGGAACAGCTAGATTTAACTCATTTTCTTGCGCTATACTGTCTTTGAAGCGCATGTGTTATTTCGCAAACACGAAACTAAATTCTTTGGCACAAATTCTTAGGTTTTGAGGTAATTTGGGTGGAACTTCTATTTATAAGACACGGAGAACAAGACTATCGCGACCTTGACGAACGCGGTGTACGCGGGTCAAGACGAAACGAAGCACCCTTAACCCCTATGGGCCGTGTCCAAATAGATGCCATTGCATCTGACTTTCGCTTAGCAGATGCAGAGATTATCCTCAGCAGTGGCTATACCAGAGCAGTTGAATCCGCCAAACGCCTAGAAGTTAAACTTGGCAAGCAGCATGTCATTGAGCCAGATATTCATGAATGGCTCCCAAACAAAGACATCAATGCGCCAATGACTGACCAAGAAATGCAAAATGTTTACGAGGAATTTCGTTTTTACACAGGTTTTCCTCCTAATGGCGATACCAGCGGTGTTATTGGTAAAAGTCAAACACCACCACCTGCCAATGAACGTAAATGGGAAAGCTTAGACGAAGTTAGAGAAAGAGTTATCCCTGCACTTCTAAGATATCAGCAGTACAAAAGCATAATTGTGGTGTCTCACGCTGTGGTTATGGCTAGTATCTTGGGTGTTAAGCGCTATATCAACCATGCTGAGATTATTCCCCATGTGATTGACCCTGCGACCTTTACGATTGAATCTTTTCAAGAGCTTGAAGAAAGAAAAGCTCAAGAAGCTATGCTAACTGGTGAAAAAACGAATGGTCTTGCTGTTTCAAGCAGTTATAGTCTTGAAGATATTTTGGCTGATTTAGAAAAGTCTTAAAAAATTTATGAGCGAGAAGAAGTTGGTGCATCCGCTGGTTTTGGAAGGTCAAGTTGTGAGGCTCGAGCCCCTCTCTCCCTCCCATAGAGCTCCCCTACTCTCCATAGGTCAAGCAAATCCAGAACTATACCAATACACCTCTACCCCACTTACAACCGAACAAGCCAAGCCCTACTACAAAAAAGCCTTCACTGATTTTGAGGATGATCGTGCTTACCCTTTCGCTATGATTAACAAAAGCACAGGTTTGCTAGCGGGTACAACCCGCTTTTACGACATAAACTGGCCATACCGAAACTGCATAATCGGCTATACATGGTTCGATTCCAAACTGTTTGGCACTGCTTTCAACGTAGAAAGTAAGTACCTAATGCTCTGCCACCTCTTTGACACACTTGGCTTTATGAGAGTACAAATGAATACTGACTCTCGCAATGAGCAATCTCAAGCAGCTATCAAAGCACTCGGCGCGACTTACGAAGGCACATTACGAGCCAGCCAGGTCAATAAAGACGGCTTTGTGCGTAACAATATGATTTTCTCGATTATTGCCCCAGAATGGGACGAAGTAAAAGCAAATCTTGAAATTCGCTTACAAAAGAAAATCAACTCATCAAAACTTGCCTAATCTAATAAAAGATGTGTTACACTATTTTTGTAACAAACTTCTAGGAGTATGCAACCATATAAAGTCTGGCTTGGACAAAGTGTTGTATGAATAAAACTCGTTCCATTATTGTTCTTGATAGTGTGGTCGTGTTTTTTATTATATGTTCTTTGTCTTATTGAATCGGACTTTAGCTATAGTTTGTGCTTCTAGTTGATTTGCAACACATTATTCTTTTTAGGAGGTCATGTGAAAAGCTTTAGATTACTATTAGTAGCTATATTTGCACTGACATTTACTGTAAGTAGTTTAGGTTTTGCCCAGCGCGGAAGTGCTGGTGAAGCAACCATTCTTTATTGGCAAGCTGTTTCAATCCCTAACCCATACCTTTCTGGTGGTACCAAAGATTTAGATGGTGCTGCACCAGTTATCGAGCCACTTGCTAGTTACGATCCTGCTGGCAATCTAGTACCTAGACTTGTTGATGAAATCCCAACCGTTGCAAATGGTGGCGTTTCTGAGGATTTAACAAGCATCACTTGGAAGCTTACTGAAGGCATCCTTTGGTCAGACGGCACACCACTTACTTCAGCAGATGTTGTCTTCACAGGCGAATACTGCATGAACGAAGAAGCTGGCTGTCAGCAAGTTGCTAACTTCGCAGATATCGAAAGCATTGAAGCTGTTGACGACTTAACAGTTAAAATCACTTTTGGCGTTCCTAAGCCGTTCCCATATGGCGCTTTTGTAAGCTACACTGGTCCAATCCTACAAGCAGCTCAATTTGCTGACTGTATTGGTGCGCAAAACCAGTCTTGTACTGAACAAAACTTTGCACCTATCGGTACTGGTCCATTCAAGATTGTAGACTTCCGTACAAATGATGTTGTCGTTTACGAAGCAAACGAGAACTACCGTGTTGCTGATCAACCAGCATTTGCACGTGTTACTAACAAAGGTGGCGGTGACGCTGCTGGTGCTGCTCGTGCTGTTCTAGAAACTGGCGAAGCTGATTATGGCTGGAACCTACAAGTTCAACCTGAAATCCTTAACCAAATGGTAGAAGCCGGTAATGGCGAAATCGTTGCTGCTTTCGGTCCAAATGTTGAGCGCTTAATGATCAACAGTACAAACCCAGATTCTGAACTTGGCGATGAGCGTTCTGTATACATGGGCGGCGACAACGCTCACCCATTCTTATCTGATCCAGCTGTTCGTGAAGCACTTTCACTTGCTATTGATCGCGAAATCCTAACTGAAATCGGTTATGGTTCTGCTGGTCAACCTACTTGTAATGTTATTCCTGCACCTGCGGCTTACGTATCTACAGCTAACGATGGTTGTTTAGTTCAAGATATCGAAAAAGCTAACCAACTTCTTGATGATGCTGGTTGGGTAATGGGTAATGACGGTGTTCGTACAAATGTTGACGGTGTAAAACTAAGCGTTCTTTACCAAACATCAACAAATGCTGTTCGCCAAGAAACACAAGCACTTGTTAAGCAGTGGTGGAGCGAGATCGGTGTTGCGGCTGAGCTTCGTAACATTGACGCTTCTGTATTCTTCGGTGGTGACCCAAGTAGCCCAGATACATTCCAAAAGTTCTATGCTGATATCGAAATGTATACAAACGGCTTCTCAGGTACTGACCCTGAAGCTTACTTCAAAAACTGGACTTGTGAAGAAATTCCTGGCCCAGACAATGGCTGGTTAGGCGGAAACGTTCCTCGCTATTGTAACCCTGAATATGATGCACTAGTTACAGAAATGGCTGCAACTGCTGCACTTGAAGATCGCGCTGCACTTGGTAAAAAGATGAATGATTTCCTTGTACAAGAAGGTGCAATGATTCCTCTAATTCACCGTGGTAGTGTTTCTGCAAAATCAAATTCACTCACTGGTGCTACAGGCAATGCTTGGGACAGTGAACTCTGGAACATCGCCGAATGGGGTCGTTCAGAGTAATACGCTAATTTAGAGATTATGTGCAGTAGGGAATGCTTATTCCCTACTGCACTTTCTTTAGAATCAGCTGATTAGCTCAGACTATATAACTTATGTTTCAATATACTGTTCGCCGCTTACTTATTTCTATTCCAACACTGCTAGTGATTAGCTTTGTTATATTTTTTATTCTTGATACAGCACCAAATGACCCAACAGGAAATCTACCTTTGACGATTCCACCAGAAGTACGTGCTGACATCAGAAAATCATTGGGCTTAGACGATCCACTTGCTGTTCGCTATGCAAAATGGGCACAACAATTTTTTATTAGCGAACCCCTTAATTTTATTGAGTCAACAACAGGTATATCTATTGGTAACTCGGAAAACCGCACAAGAATAATTTCTTGGCAAACTCGGGGTCCAGTTGCAGATGCCATTGCGGAGCGTATGCCACAAACCTTATGGGTTTTGGGGCTAGCTTATATTTTTGGTATCCTTATTGCTATACCAGTTGGGGTTATTTCAGCTTATAAACAGTATTCTATTTTTGACCAGGTGGGCACCTTCATATCTTTGGTCGGTTTTTCGGTACCAACATTTTTTACAGGTCTCCTAGCTATTATTCTTTTTAGTGTAAAACTTAAATGGTTTCCATCTATTTACGACACAACACTCGTTGTAAAAGATTGGCCAACTTTTGTGTTACAAGTCAAACAAATGATTATGCCAGTCACTGTACTTGCATTTTTCAATGCTTCGCAGCTAAGCCGTTTTTTGCGTTCTTCAATGTTAGACAACCTATCGCAAGACTACGCACGTACTGCACGTTCAAAAGGTCTTCAAGAACGTATTGTTGTATTGGGGCATGTTCTTCGAAATAGCATGATTCCACTCGTTACAATTATTGCTCTTGGCATCCCTGCTATTTTTGGTGGTGCTATTATTACGGAACAAATTTTTCGTATCAATGGCTTAGGTGCTTTGCTCATTCAGGGTATCTACAATGCAGATATTCCAATGGTTCAAACCCTCACCTTTATTTTCGCAATACTAATCGTTGTATTTAACCTCATAGCCGACATTGCTTATGGATTTCTTGATCCACGCATTCGTTACAGTTAAGGAATCACTATAAAGGAATCACTATGGCGTCTATATCTTCAACCACAGAAACAATGAAAGCACCAACTCCACAATGGATGGAAACTTGGAAACAGTTTGCAAAACACAAAGGTGCTTTGGTCAGTCTTATTATATTTACTATTATTGTCTTAGCAGTTATCTTGGGTCCAATACTTTGGCCACTTGATCCAAATTACAGCAATTTACGTGCTCGAAATGAAGGACCTTCATTAGCACATCCTTTTGGTACTGATAATTTAGGTAGGGACCTTTTTGCTGCCAACTTATATGGTGGTCGCATCTCCTTAGCAGTAGGTGCGGTTGCTATGCTTATTAGTATCTTTATCGGTACAATCATTGGCCTAATTGCAGGCTACAGTTCTAAGCTTGATGGTCTGCTCATGCGCTTTACTGATATGTTCTTTGCGCTTCCACGCTTACCACTACTACTTGTTGTTATCATGCTTTATAGAGATAAGCTGAGAAGTCTTTTTGGACCAGAACTTGGTATATTTATGCTGATTGTATTTATCATCGGTGCTACGAGTTGGATGACTACAGCCAGGATTGTACGAGGTGATGTGCTTTCGGTAAAAGAACGGGAGTTTGTAACCGCAGCGAGTGCACTAGGTTCTAAAAATGGACGGATTCTTGGCATGCATATATTGCCAAACGTATTGAGTCCTATTCTTGTATCAGCAACACTTGGTATGGCAACGGCTATTATTACCGAATCAGCCTTGTCCTTCTTAGGTTTAGGATTTCCTTCTGATGTTCCAACTTGGGGCAGGCTTTTGTTTGACGGGAAAGACTATCTAACCCTTACACCTATGCGTGTTGTATGGCCTGGGTTGTTTATTTCAATCGTTGTTCTCTGTGTAAACTTCATGGGTGATGGTTTACGAGATGCAATGGACCCACGTTCTAAGTCTAAAGCGTAACTAACGTTTAAACATATAAATTGGCGAACTTTTAACCTGCTTCTAAATTATTGAAGCAGGTTTTTTTTTAGCAAAACATACATATCTAAGGAGTTTGATAGATGTCTGATAATGTATATACAAAACCTAGTATTACAACAAAAGATAGTAGCCGTTGCCCTGTAACTGCTATGGGTGAAAGCTTTAATCCATTCACAGACCCATACATTAGTAACCCTTATGATTTTTATGCTCAGGCTAGGAGCAATGAACCCGTCTTTTACAGTCCAGAAATTGACCATTGGGTGATTTCAAACTTTAGCGATGTTCGGGCTATTTTACGAGATTCAGACACCTACTCTTCACGCATGGCACAATCACCCATTAAACCTTGGCCTCAAGAAGCTGTTGCTATGTTGAATGCTGAGAATTTTAATCTTGTGGCTAATTTGAGTAATAACGACCCACCAAGTCATAGTCAGGTTAGGAGCTTCCTTAAGGATGCATTTACGCCGAAGCGGATTAAGTGGCTCGAGCCCTACGTCCGCACAATCGTAAGCAACTCAATAGATAGCTTCATCCACAAAAAAGAAACCGACCTAGTAGCAGACATGCTCTACGAAACTCCCGCTCAAATCTTACTAACCTTTTTAGGCATCCCTCAAGACGACATCGAAAAAGTAAAAGTCTGGTCAGCAGGTCGCGCTTTACTAACTTGGGGCAAGCTGAGTGACGAAGAAATCATCGCACAAATGCCAGACTTTATAGATTACTTACGCTACTGCTATGACTTAGTAGATACCTTAGAAAAGAATCTAGAGAATAATAGTGATGATTACACCAGTGAACTTTT
>CALHRJ010000341.1 GCA_938038395.1 uncultured Deinococcales bacterium
GCTGGTTTTGATAAGCCAACAGCTGGTCAAGTTTTGTTAGATGGCAAAGATTTAGGCGACTTGAATGACTCCCAAAGAGCAGAAATGCGCTTACACACTTTCGGTTTTGTTTTTCAATCGTTTAATCTTGTACAAGTTCTGAGTGCTTGGCAAAATATTGCTTTCCCTATGGCACTTGCTGATGTCAGCAAAGCAGACCGTAAAAAAAGAGCCTTGGCACTTTTGGAACGTTTTGGTTTAGCAGATAGACCCCATCATTTGCCATTTAGGCTTTCAGGTGGTGAGCGTCAAAGAGTGAGCTTGGCGAGGGCCTTAGCCAATAATCCTAAAGTTGTCTTTGCAGATGAACCCACAGGCAACCTAGATAGTAAAAGTGGCAAGCTTGTGCTTGCCAGTCTCAAAGATGTATCTCGTGAAGGTCGCACGGTTATTGTTGTGACCCACGACCACAGATTGGTCGATGAAGTTGATGTTGTGGTTGAGATGCTTGATGGTGTTTTGATAACTAAATAAGCTACTATCTTAAAACAGGAACAAAATCAGTACATTTAAATAAGGCAACATCAAAACGCCATTCTGAGGCTTTGTTACCCATGATGTCTGAAGTTTGGGATTCGTTTAGTGCCATTAGGTAGGTGCAGAGATTGTCTGCTAGTGGAGTGATTTCGTTTGGCGTGACTAGGTATGTTTGGTCGTTTTGGGTTAGCTCGAGCCCACCCTCAGTTACCCCACTAGCTTTTATTTTCCCTTCAAACTCTGCCAACCAATTCCACTTCAAAGGAATATCATTCCCTATAAATAGTAAAAAAGCTTCTTCAGCCAGAACATTACTTTCAGCACTTTGCTCATACAGCTCAATCGCTTCAAAAGGACCACTCATACGAAATTGACCTTGAGATTTCATGATGATGTTGGTTGGCGCTTCAAGACTTAAAGATTGTATGCCATCAGCATTTCCAGATGGTAATAAACCTGCAAGTGCCACTAGCCATTCTTCAGACCAGTTTTCTAGTTTAAGAGAAGCGTGTTCAGAAACTAGATTGAGCTCTTGAAGTTCGGAATCATAAGACAGAGATTCTAATGCTTCTTCAACAACAATAATATCTATACCGGAAATTTTTGAAATACCATTTACCGTATTGCTAGCAACATCTTGTGCTATAGCTATGGTTTGAATTAATAAGAGGAAACAGAGTAGGGATTTAATCAATACTTTCATTGTTTGAGCGTAGCGCTTTTAAGCTTGAGCATAGTGAGTTGATATGAAAGTTGTAGTACAAAAACCTGTGCTCTTTGGTTAAAGAGCTAGGTTTTCCTATTGATGTATTTGATTATGGCTTTACACCAGTAAACCTTAATTAGTATGCTCTAATCAACTTAATTGAAAGATATTAATACAAACTATTACCACTGCATAATAAAATACAGAGATTGGTAAATACCCACATAATGGCACTAAATAGAGGAACATTAGAGTAATATCTAAACCTTCAACATTCTGGTATGTTGTAAAGTTGAAATAAACCATAGCAATAGAACTAAGTACAAATGGAATATCACAAGTTAGTAAGCGAATATGGGAATTTTTCCGAAAGTAGTTTGTAAAGCCTAATATGTAGGTAATCAATGTGAACCAACCTAAAAGTAAGTTAATCAGAACAGAGTCAATAATAGAAAAGTCTCTTTCACTATCACCAAGAGTCAAAAAAACACTACTAATCAAAAACATTCCTAGTGCAACATTCAATAAAATTTGACGTGGTCTTCTCAATTGCTTCACAAATTTAAGTGTAATTACAATTTCTGACAAAGGTCATAACCTATGAATATGATTGAGGTTTATGCCCGTAAGCAATAATCACAGCTCCAAACAATCATTGTGGTTTACGCTTTAAGATTACAATCATCTTTTTTATTAAAAAGACTAAGCCGTATAAAGCGTAGTCTTAAATATTTTCGCTATTCATGATAGCGATAGTTAGCTTATCAATCTGATAAATACGTTTGAAAGTTAAGAAGCGTAACTAATATTGGTATCGACTGGTACAACCTGTATTTTATAACCTAGTCCACCTAAAATCGTATAAATAGTATCTAGTCTTGGATTGCCATCTTCAGATAGAGCTTTGTACAAGCTAGTTTTACCCATATTTACTTTTTTAGCTAAAGTAGGAACACCACCCTGAGCTTCGGCAACATTCCTCAAAGCTAATAGTAAATAATGTGATTCACCATCTTCTTGAAAGTTCTCAACAGCTACCTGTAAATAAGCATGACGGTATTCGAGATCATTCTTAAGTCTTTCAATCATTACATCATCATGGCTACGATAGTTTCTCATGGTACTTGTCCTATTCAAGCGGTTCACTATAGTGAACTCATATACAATAGCAAGGCTATAATGCCATCTGAAAATATTTGATGTTTTTTGTGGAAAGTTGGCAAAAAAATAAGCACTCTCTTGAGCGCCTGATAATTTAAGAATACACCTGTATGCAGTATTCGTCAAGTCTATACATTTATATTCAGTTTATTTATTGTTTAAGTTGGGATTTACTTGAGGAAAACAAAAAAAGATGATGAGCCATTATCTAAGCTCATCATCTTTATCAAATTATTCTAAATCTGAATTATTACTGGTTCATCGCATCTAAAGCATTGAAGAAACTTGTTGAAGGAGCATCTTCAATAATGCGTTCTTGTTGATCGTTTAGTTGCGGAATAACCAAACTTCTATTGGTTGTCAAGTATGGACCTGCTGTACCTTGGATCTCTTTTTGGAACGGTAGAAGCAAATTACCCCAGTCATCAAAGTCATTAATGATTGTAAAAGCATCGTCTAGGTTGATGTCTGATGCGCCTGAACGTGTTTGAATATCATCATCGTTATAGTCAACCCATGCTGAACCGTAACCAATACCATTAAGTTCATCGATATTTGTTTCATTCATAGACTGAGCAGTACCATGTGAGTAATCTAGAATAAAGTCTGTACCGCATGGTGAGTTTGCAATAGAGCAGAAGTTGACTGATTTTCGGTTGTTATAGACGTAGAAACGGTCGCCAGCATTGTCGCCAGTTTTTGGACCGACTCCGTAGATACTGTATAGATAGTTCATGATGCTTGGGTAGTTTGGCTTTAAGTTCGTTTGTTCGTTGCCACCATGTTCTAAGCCGAGATTATGACCTAATTCGTGCATAATCATACTTGCTTGGAAGTTAATCAGCATGTTTTTGTTTGCTTCAGTGCTGCTATTCAAGCCCCAATCACCAAGTGTAATCAGAACATCGTTACCACCAAGTTCAGCCACACCACCTGAGCCACGAGAGCCATCTATGTTGCGAGAGCTGCCCATAAGCATGTAGTGGAAAAAGCCACCACGTTTTGGATCCATGTGCTTGCCTTTATACTCATAAAAGTTTGCACGACCTTGTAAGTAGCTTAGTGCTGTGGCTTGTTCGATAGATCTAGCATAGTCAACGATAACAGACTGATTACCAAGGTTAAAACGACTATCGTTTAGCGCATTGCCAACATCGAAGTGTATAGCAAAGCCTTCTTTGGCAAATGCTTCGACAATCATTTGTAGTGATTCAGCTTGTGGTGTGATGCCTTCGTCGTTGCTAACCATATAGTCAACTTCTACAAAGATGTCACGCTTACCAACACGTGCGCCCATACTGTAGACATCAATACCTGCAAAGGTACTGCCTGCAACTTCAGAGCTATCTGGGATGCCATCTGCATCAATATCATGTGCATTGGCTGGAACGTCGTTTGGTCCGCCAGGTGTGGCAAAGAGTCTTGTTTGCCAATCGCTTGCGGTGTTGCTATCGCTGTTGTTTATGTTGCGGCTGAAAGAGCCACCGTAGGTACCAGAAGACTGTGGTTCAAAGCTATTGCCTTCCCAAGCGCCTGCGTTCAGAGGTCTGCTACTGGTTGAACCCCACTGTACAGCGTCGATCGTTTGACCATTTTGGGTAATTTCTAGAAGTCCGCCAGCTTGTCCCCAACGTGGCACGATGCCATTGGCATTTAGGAAGACTTGGTCTGGTCCATCTACATAGACGTCATAGCTTTGGGCACGGACAATCATGTAAGACTTAGCTTCGACAGTTACTGCTGGTAAGGTGAATTCTCTAGTACCTTGTGCAGTGTATGGATCGGCTTGTAGTCCTGAAAAGCTTCTTAGTTTATAGTCGGCTAAGTTTAGGTTGCTGTCGCCTGAGTTGTAGAGCTCGAGCCAAGCTGAGTCCACAATATTGAGTGGGTAGCCAATTTCAGTTATACGTAGCTCACTAGTATTGGTTGTAGGTGGCTGTTGTGGTGTTTCTTTATCAAAAGTAGCAATCAAGTTCATGTCTTTGGTCATTTGCAAGCCACATGTTGCTGTGCCTGTGCAATCACCACTAAATCCTGAAAAGACTGAACCTGTATTTGCTCCTGCACCAATATAAACAGTTTTATCTTTTTCAATAATAGCTTCACAGCTGGTTACTGCTTGACAGTTTAGTTTACTGCTATTTTCTGCATCTAGTGCAATATAACCATTGCCATCACCAATCAAAGATATATTTAGTTTGAAGCTGGTAGCCGTTGGTGGGTCTACAGGGTCTACAGGGTCTACAGGGTCTACAGGGTCTACAGGGTCTACAGGATCAACTGGGTCTGGTGGTAAGCCATCTTTGACAAATTCAGCTTCGACAGTTGTGTAATCATCTAAAAGTGTAAGTTCACAAGTATTTTCTTCTACAGCACACGGGCCAATCCATCTTGCGAAGGTTGAACCTTCTTCAGGTGTTGCCACCATTCGAATTGTGGTGCCTTTGTCGTAATTCTTAGTACAAGTACCTTCACAGCCACTTACATCGCCAGCACCACTACCTCTTGTTATAAGCGTAAGCGATACCTGATTGGTTGTTGTAATAGGTGGTGTTGGGTCAGTTGGATTAGTCGGGTTTGGGTCAGTTGGATCAACTGGTGTTGTAGGAAGGGTTGTACAAGCGCTAAGACTAATAATAGTCAGCACCACCCCTATTTTTATAAGTAGGCCTAGTCCTACTACATGCCTCTTCAAGGTCATCTCCTCCATAGTTTTTTGAACACTTTGCACGATGCTTTCCCCCTCGTTGGATTAGTCGCAACCTTTTATTAGGTTGCATATCGTAGCTAAAGTGTGTTCGACACAATGTACACAGTTCACTGATGATTTATCAGCAATGGTTAAACAGAAATAGTGATAAGTTAAATTCTGAAACTGGGCTTAACCATCTTATTACACACTTTAGATAATTTCTTAACAGGACTTTAAGTAAATTCCCATATTTCATAGGTTAATGATGCATCAACTCTTAAACATTAGAGACATTAAGAAGAAGTGTTACATATTTGCTTCATATTAGTATCGACATACTGTTTTTTCTTAGCGTTATAAGAAGTCGTCTTTATTCAATGCTTTTGGATTAATCACTTTTTAGCAAAATTTAGGTGTAATTATAGAAATTTCTTGTCTTTTGTATCTATGTATATCCTCTATGCTTTGCTGTAAAGTAAGACATCTTGAAGAGGTCAAGTTTTGATTGACCAAATGCATATATTGAGGATGACCAATTATGAAGCTTTGTGTATTTGATTTCGATTCCACGCTTATGGATGGTGAAACCATTGATATTCTTGCTGAGGCTTATGGTAAAGGTGCTGAAGTTAAAGCCATTACTGAAAAGGCTATGCAGGGTGAGATTGATTTTTTTGAAGCTTTGACCGAGCGGGTTCAACATCTTGAAGGCTTGGCTTTTGATATCGCAGAACATATTTGTCAAAGCCTACCCCTGATGCCAGGTGCTTCACTAACAGTTACAACACTTAGAGAACGAGCCTATAAAGTTGTTATCTTTTCAGGTGGTTTTCGTATGGCAACGGGTTATCATGGCCATTTTTTAGGTGCAGATGCTGATTTTGCAAATTTCTTGCATCACAAGAATGGCTTTTTAACAGGTCGAGTGGGTGGGGAAATGATGACAAGTGACGCTAAGGGCGTTATGCTCGAGCGCCTCCAAAACCTCCTCAACATCCCAATTGAGCAAACAGTTGTCGTTGGTGACGGTGCAAATGACTTATCTATGTTTCCCTACGCAGCTAAAAAGATTGCTTTTAATGCCAAGCCAGTAGTTCAAGAAGCTGCTGATGTTGTTATTAAGGAAAAGAACTTAGCGCAAATTCTTCAGCACACCCCATAAGAGTATCTAAGATTTACTTTAAAGCCATCTATTCTTAAATTAGAGCAGATGGCTTTTGTTTTTTTTAAGTTAGTCATTGATATGATTTCGAGTTTTGAGATAGCTTTTGGTTAAGTTACGACGAATGGGTTTTTGAGAGTTCTTCAACTAAGTAAATCATTTGCCCTATATGGTGGTGGAAATGGGCACCAGCCATCAGAAACACACTTAACCTATCTTGTATAGATTCAAACCCTACAGCCTCAAAAGGTTCTGACCAGCTATCACCATCTTGATTTTCTAATGTCGTGATGACCAATGCTATTGCTTCATCTAACTTAGCCAAGGTTTCTTCTTTAGGGGTGTAAGTAGTGTCCGTAAATTCAAGTGCCCTATTGCGTACATAGCCTGTACCAGCAACATTCGTTCCAATGAAAAAGTTGAGATTACCAGTGATATGTAAAACTAAGTGACCAAAGCTATTGCCGTATGAATATGGGTTTTGCCAAAACTGTTCTTGCGATAAGTTATCGGAGAGCTGGTGAACCCTTTGGCCGTAGTCACGAAAAGAAGCAATAAAAGAAGCTGAAAGTGTATGAGAAAGTTTTTCCATAGCTACAGTTTAGCTCTTAAAAGGTAGACTTTTTCAACACAAACCTATTGTTGCAGCCTGAATTTAGATGATATCTAACTGTGGTAAATCATCAAACCCATCAGCCACAAAGAAACTACCCTCAGTCGTATCTTCAGGGGCTAAATACCTAAGCGTACTCTCTAGATCATAGAATGACAGCTCACCAGCAAAGGCTTGTTGAAAAGCAGCGACGATACCATCTGCTTGTCTTGCTGATTCATGCACAAGTTCTATCCGAAAATCTCGAATGCCACTCTGAATCCAATCTTGCATGTGGTGTCCACCAGTTTGTGCTTCGGCACCAAAAACGGTATTGCGACAGCCTACATCCGCCATAATAGGGTGTTGACGACCTTGTTTATCTCTTAGCGCAACCTTGTGATCTTCGCAAGGATGACCACAGTTAGTGTAGTCAGTCCCTTCCGATAGAAACCTACAAAATACGCAGTGCTCGGTGTGGAACACAGGCAAGTGATGATAGCTAATGACTTCAAGTGTTTCAGGTGGAAGTTGTTCTGCAAGGTCAGAAATTTGTTGGGCATTTAGGTCATGGGTCGGGGTTAATGCGCTTATGCCCATGTCAAGATATTCTGTGCTCGTCAGTATATTGGCAGCATTTAGGCTAAAGTCGCCTGTCATTTTTGGTGGAGTGTCTAGTGCTTGCAGACTTTGCAATAAGCCACCCGAACGCACCAAAATTTCGCAGTCTAGTTTCACTAAGAATTTGATGATGTTCTGCTCAGTTGGTTTGAGAATTCTTGGACTAGCAACACGTACACGTATGCCAGCTTCTTTTACTTTGTCTACACTGGGGCGCAAGCCATAGAGTTCAAGATAGTCAAGTGTGATGCTTTCAGGTTTTAGGGGTATGACTGCGTCTAATTGTTCAGGTGTACGAACCAAAACATGCAGTCTTGGTGTTTCAGTTAGTGGAGTATTTTGTGTTTTTTGCTGTTCTTGAAGGGTGTTGAGGACTTGCTCGAGCTTCGGCGTAGTCTCAACATCAACCACTGTTCGTAATTGCTGAATCTGTTCAATCACATCTCTACGAAGCTGATTCAATTCACCCACAGGCACAAAAAGTTGACCTTCAAGCTCAGTCGTAATGTCTCCAAGATGAAAACCAGTACCACCTAATCGACTAAATTGTTTTTCTAAACTAGTGGCATCTAAACCATGCTTTTGTGCAGTTTGTAATGGGGTTTGTCCAATAACTGTAGCACTAATTCCGTCATCCAAAGTTGCTGTCAGGTTTAAAACATCATCAAGTTTGCCAGTTACGTGCATGTGAAGTGCTTGGGTATGAACAGGTGCTTTCGCCTCAACCAAAGGTTTAAGCAGTTTGGCTACTTGGGGATCGTTGGAACGCCAGAGCCAGTCGCCAGTTTCTATACGAGAAAAGTTGATTTCGTTGTGACCAAAGCGCAGCTCGAGCCTTCTTGTTTCCCCATCAGGACCACCAGTATTTTTACTTATTTCCTGAACCTCATATATCCGACTACCCTCTTCAGCTTCTTCTAAACTACGCCTATGTGCTGCGTCAAAGACCAAGCCATCACCAGCTTTTAGCGCTAAGCCTGTCGCCACCTGAACACTATTGCGAGATACTCTGGTAACTTTTCCAGCATAAACCCCACGGTGTCGTGGTGAACGACCATCCACAACCCTTTGATGGTCTGTACCAGACATAAAGTAGGGCCCTAAGCCACGTGAATAGACTTGTTCTAAGTTTTGTTCTTCTTCTGGTGTAATGCTCAGTTCTAAACCTGCATAAGCCTCATCAACAGCTTTGCGATAAGCCTGTGTGGTTGCAGCAACATAGTAAGGATCTTTGTAACGCCCTTCGATTTTTAAGCAACTTACGCCAATGCGTACCAGTTCAGGTACTTGGTGTAGTGCATATAAATCACCTGGCGAAAGCAAATAGCTATAAGCACCAAGGTCGCGGTGTTCATCATCCACAATAAGGTCATAAGGCAAACGGCAAGCTTGAGCGCATTTACCACGGTTTGCACTGCGTCCACCCCAAGCTTCTGACGAAAAACACTGACCTGAGTAAGATACGCATAGCGCACCGTGTACGAAGACCTCGATTTCAATGTCTGTTTGGCTCCGAATTTTTTCAATATCTACCAGTGAAAGCTCTCGACCTAAAACTACACGGTTTGCACCAAATTGGCGTGCGAGCTCTGCGCCTTCGCTACTGGTGATGCTCATCTGCGTACTACCGTGGATGTTTAGCGATGGGGCAACTTGGCTTGCTAGTTTGGCGATTCCTACGTCTTGAACGATGATTGAGTCAGCCCCAGCTCGAGCTATGCCCTCAATCGCACGTTCAGCCGCTTTGAGTTCGTGGTCGAAAACAAGCGTGTTAAAGGTTACAAAACCTTTGACCCCACGCTCATGCAACGCAGACATAACCTCAGGAAGCTCTTCCAGCGTGAAGCCGACTTTAGCCCTTGCTGTAAAATGATTCAACCCAAAAAAGACAGCATCTGCGCCAGCTTCAATAGCAGTTTTGAGTTCAGGCCAGTGCCCTGCTGGACTCATGATTTCAGGTTTTGGCTGGCGTAGTTCTTTAGTTGGCATTGTCATTTTAAAAGTTCTTCCTTAATGCTTTTAACCCCTTCCTTTTTTAAAGGAAGGCTGGGATGGATTCTGTTTTGCTTTTAGCCTCTTCCTTTTTAAAGGGAAGGTTGGGATAGTTTTCACTTTTTACGCAAATCATTTGAGAAAACGTAAAAGAAATCAAAGGCCTAATCAATCACTACTTAATACTAGCCTATCTATTGCTAGCCATCTGCCACCTAAACAATATGCTTGCAACGGTATAACATAAAGACTATATGGAACTCCTTGGCGGTCCTCTTTTTGCGGTTGCAGGTGCTGGTGAATCTCACGGTCCTGCTGTATCTACAATAGTATTTGGTTGTCCTGCGGGGCTGCGGATTGAGCGAGAGGCCGTACAGCATTTTCTAGATCGTCGCCGTCCGGGTAGTAACAAACACGGAACCCCACGAAACGAAAAGGATAAAGTTCTGTTTACAGCAGGCTTATTTGACGATGCTAACCACGAAGCCATGCTTGCTGGACCTGAAATCAGCGTTGCCATGAAGCATGGTGAAGATACACTTAACTGGTCAACCTCAAGTTACGAATACGGCTTCACAACAGGTGAGCCCATCTCAGCTATTGTGTTATCAACTACCTCAAAATCGCAACACTATGAGCAGTTTTCAGGTAGCAGGGGAGAAGTCCGACCAGGTCATACCGACTTGGTCAAACACCATAAATCGCAAGGTTTTGTAGATTATCGTGGTGGTGGACGTTCTTCTTACCGTTCTACAATTACGGATGTTGTTGGGGGTTCAATTGCAAGGCTTTACCTTCAAGAAACTTTTGGTACAGTCTTCCTATCTTCAATTTGCCAAGTTGGTGACTTAAAATCTGAACAACGCTTAGCAGATATATTTGTAGAGAATGTTTTTGGAACCAAAGCAGTTAGCCAAGCAGACGTTGCAAGTGTTGTCGAAAAAATGGAAGCAGCAACCATTCACTCTATAGATGCAAATTTTGCACATGAAGCTGGTGAACTCATCAAAGAAACACGCAAAGCTGGCGATTCAATTGGTGCAATGGTCGAAGTTATTGCTCTGAACGTGCCAGCTCTGCTTGGTGAGCCTTTGTACCAAAGCCTTAAAGGTCGCTTGATGTCTACACTTGGCGGACTCCATGCCGTGAATGCTTGTGAAATTGGTGCTGGTGCTGAAGTCGTGAGGCGTAAAGGTAGCGAAAATAATGACCCAATTCGCTCAGATGGCTATCAAGGTAATAACCACGGTGGCATGCTTGGGGGAATGACAACAGGAAAGCCAATTGTGGCTCGAATAGGCTTTAAGCCAACCTCAACAATTAATCTTAAACAACAATCTGTTCGTAAAGATTTAAGTGAAACAGAGTATGAACTTAGTAAAGGTCGCCACGACCCCTGTGTAGGCGTGCGTGCTGGTGTAACCCTTGAATCTCGCATGGCTATTGAAGTTATGAACGCAGTCATGATGCATCAAGCAAAGCGTGTTGATGTAAGTAATTTCCAACTATTTTAAATAGCATTTAATGCGGTAAGGTATAGTTTAATGATACGTGCATTGTTAATCATCTTAGTACTTCTTGGCGCTGTTATTACAGGACTCTATTTCACAGTATTTCAAAATAATAAGCAAACTTTAGAAAATGTTGCGATTAAAAATTTAGCTGGCAATGTTGTGATGAGTGAAACACTTTATGATGTGGATTCTGTAATTAATTATTTTTCTGCTGACTGTAGTAGCTGTTCACAGACTATGAAGTTACTTGAAACATCACGCAATGCAAAAAACCCTGAATATAGCAATTTGAAATTTAGCTATATCTATTTTGGTGATGATGTGGTTGCCGCTAAGTCTGTCACGGAGCCTTTAGGCATACCAGAAGAACTTGTGTTTTTAGATGAAGATACTGCATTTATGCAGTCCTTTGGTGGAAACAGCTTGCCAACTACCTTGTTTGTTGAAGCTGGTGGACGTATTGGCTTGAGACGTACTGCGATTCAAAATGCTAATTATTTGATTGTTAGTTTGAAAAAGTTTACACGTTAATAGATGTTCTTGTTTAGAACTTTGTAACATAAATAAACTGATATTTTTCTACTAGCTTAAACGTCAGTTGCTTGGCATTCAGAGTTCATACAGTACAAGGTAAATTGAAGAATGTTAAAGAATTTGTGTTACACGGTTCTTAAGGTGTTTTCTCAATTAAAGTTAATGACTAAAGTATATAACTATAGTCGTCAAGTACGTGCGCAAAATTAAGTTACATTATCTGATTGGATAGTAAACCCCTACAGGATTGAATATTCGCTACGATTATAACTTCAAAATAGTTAAACCTAATTTTGCCTTAGTACATAGTACCCTGTAACATAAATGAACTGATATTTTCTTAATATTAAACGCCAGTTGTTTGGTATTAAGAGTTTATACAGTACAATCTATATTGGAGAATGTTATTAGAACTTACGTTACACCGTATTAGGTGTCTAAAAGGTATTTTGTGAGGAGAGAACTTTAGTGCTAGTTGGCATCAAAATGTCTAATACTGAATTAGTGTATTCAGCTTCAAAAGAGTCGAAAAATAAGCACTTTTTTACAGCTGTGTGATTGTTTTGATTCATTTTGGTAGTAAAATCAGATACTGATAGTTTTTAGTGTTATAGCTAGCGAAGTATATATTATGCATAAACCTATAAAGAACGACCTTAAAAAACTAAGAATTACTTTAGCGAGCATAGCTCTAATGCTCATAGTGGCGTGTAGTACAACCTCATCTGTAAACCAAAAACCTGTTGTAGAAGACCTAAGCTTGACTGTAGATAGTGGGCAAACTGTTACTGTAAGTTTTTCAGGTAGCGATGCTGATGATGAAAGCTTTAGTTACGAAGTTGTAACGCAGCCAAGTCATGGTACTTTGAGCATAATAAATATAGATAAAGTTGTGTACACCCCAAATAGTGATTATGTAGGACAAGATAGTTTTAGCTATGCAGGACGTGATACTCAAGGATTAGGTGTGAGTGCAAAAGTACAGATTTCAGTTAATGAAATTAATACAGCACCACAAATCAGTAATCAAAGTCTATCGGTTGTAGAGAATAAAGCCGCCACTACTTTAGTCGGAACTGTTATTGCTAATGATGCTCAAGATACATCACTTAACTATGAAATAGTCGGTGGTAATGCTGCTGGTATGTTTTCAATTGTTGCTACAACCGGTGAAGTGCGTTTAGCAAAAGTTCCCGATTTTGAAGTGCAAAGTAGTTATCCATTACAGGTCAAAGTATCTGATTCTGGAGGCTTAAGCAAGACTGCTACTGTGACTGTTCAAGTTACAAATGTGAATTATGGCAAAGTCATTTTTATTGGTGATAGCATTACAAGAGGTTGGGGTAGCGCAGGTGGAACAGGTTGGCCACTTAAAGTAAGGAATGCTTTAAATACAAATTTTGCAGGTGATTTTACAACTCAAAATAAAGGTATAGATGGTGATACAGCAATTGGCCTAAAAAATAGACTAACTGCTCAAGTGACCAGTCAAACTCCTCAATATGTAACTGTACAAATTGGTACAAATGATGTCTATGACAATAGTGGTGTGGCACCTGCTTCGGCAACTGCTGCTGCTTTTGAGACGCAAGTTGCAGCAATTTTACAAAGTCTTAAAGCGACGACTTCGATTGAGCAAGTATTTGTTTTAGGGATTATTTCACCTGTAAAAAGTAGGACAGATATTATTTTCCCAAACTTAATTAGTATACCGCAAACAGTTTTGGATGCCAATGTTGCTGCTTACAATGCTGCCTTAAAAAGGCAAGCTACGGCACGTGGTTTTGTGTTTGTGGATTTAGCAGCTGAGTTTCCAACACTTGAGAGCGCAAGATTAGCGTGGTTGCCTGATGGAGTTCATCCTAGCGAGGCTGGGTATAATCGTATTGCTAGTATTGTTGAAGCACAGTTGCGAACTAAGTTCAACTAGTGATTTGCAAGTATGCAATTTTTAAGCCTAAATCTAAATAGAGATTTAGGCTTTTGTTTGGTATCTATAGCAAGACTTGAATTATATCCCACATTGCGAGACCTAAGAGCAGAATTTCAACAATAAACTGATTACGGAATATACTTATCTAAACCAAGGTCAAGATAGGTATGAAATGGAAGAAGTAAAGAGTGAAAACCTAGATCATTATGGTCTAGTAGCAGCCGTGTGTAAGGATTTAGGTATAGCAAAGAAACTAGATGCAGTATTAGGTGCAGGAGATCCACAACGACAAGTAAGTGCAGGTACCTCGGTTGTTGCAATGATTTTAAATGGATTAGGCTTTACAAATCATCGCTTATATCTGACGCCACAGTTTTTTGCGAATAAACCAGTAGAGAAATTACTAGGGGAAGGTATTCAAGCAAGAATGCTAACAGCCCATACCTTAGGACAAACACTAGATGAGATCTCAGCCTATGGAACAAGTAAGTTGTTTGCAACAGTAGCTTATGCGATTGCAGAGGAACAAGGTTTGTTAAGCAATCGAAATCACATAGATACAACGAGTATGAGTGTGCATGGGGCTTATGAAAAGGATAGTGGTGTTGAAAGTATCAAGCTAACGCATGGATACTCAAAGGACCATCGACCAGATTTAAAACAAGCA
>CALHRJ010000342.1 GCA_938038395.1 uncultured Deinococcales bacterium
GAAGAAGCCAAAGAAAGTTTTGACTTACTTGAGAGCGATTTTGGCGACTTACCAGAACGGCATCAGAGCTTAAGAGCTGTTTTCGATAGTTCATGGAGTTTGTTAGTAATAGAAGAACAAGTTTGTCTAATTCCTTTAGCAGTTTTTACAGGTGGCTTTACTTTAGAAGCTGCTAAAAAAATAACTAACGCTAAACCTCGTACCTTATTAAGACTTGTGAATAAGTCTATGTTAAGACGAGATCAAAATGGACGTTTTGAATTTCTTACGGTCATGCAGCAGTACACAGCAGAAAAACTTTTGGAAGATGACACGCTCAACGCTCAAGTAAAAGCTAGTCACGCAGACCATTACAGAGCTCTAACCACTGAGTCTGTACCCTTTCTAAAAGGTAGTAAAGATCAACCGCTTTGGCTGAACACTTTAGAGGCAGACCATAGTAATCTTAGGCAAGCTTTGGATTACTATTTAGCTGATGATGCTAATACCCCACATGCTTTTGAGTTAGCCAATAGTTTGTTTCATTACTGGTTTATAAGAGGTCACTGGAGTGAAGCACAAAGCTACTTTGAGCGCCTACTCACAAAAAGTAGTGCGCCTGAATTAAGTGATGCAATTGCGCTAGCTATTGCTCATACTGGTTACATAGCAACTGTGCAAGGTCACTACTCTACTGCTACAGAACTTTTAGAAACGGGTTTGGCTAGTTTTGAAACATCCAAAAATCAAGAGGGTACTGCTTATGCGCTTTTGTGCTTAGGATTAAATGCAAACTACCAAGCTAAATATGAGCAAGCAGAAGAGCAGTATCAAAAAAGTTTAGCTATATATAAAGATTTAGACAATAAACAGGGTACTGCAAATGTTTTGCATGAATTGGGTGTCGTGAATATTCGTAAAGGTGAGTTTGATAGTGCTAAAGAATATTTGGAAGAAGCACTTGGTTTGCGTCAATCTTTTGAAGATGCAGCAGGTACATCTCGCACCTTAACGAATCTTGGAATTATTACAAGACGTCAAGGTGATTATTCTGCTACCGAAGAACTTTATCAACAAAGTTTAGAATTAACACGCACCAATGATAATCAATTAGGTACAGCCTATACACTTATGTCTTTTGGTGTGTTGGTCAAAGTTCAAGGTAGGTACGCAGAAGCTCAAGCTGCTTACGATGAAAGCCTAGCGATATTTAGGAAAACAGGAAACAAAATATTCGAAGCGATTATTCTTGAGAATTTCGCAATGCTATTTAACTTACAAAAAGATTACACTACTGCGAAGACTTACGCTGAGGCATGTTTGGAAAATCATATAGTTAGAAATGATACCTGGGGTATGGCTCGAGCTTACAATGTACTCGGTAAAATTAGTTATTTCCAAAGTGATTTACAGCTGTCAGTTTCTTCATTTCTTGCTGGTCAAGATATTGCTATTCAGCTAAATGACCGCCAACAAATGCTGCAAAGCTTAGAAGTTTTCTCTTTAGTATTAAGTGAAACACGCTATACAGAGTTAAGTGTTTTATGTTTAGCAAATGCTATAAAACTAGCTGATGATCTTCAAGTAACCCCCGTACCTCAAGAAGCAAAGCTCATGACTAAAGCACAAAAAAAGCTTAGAAAACTATTGGGCGATGAATCTTTTGAAAGACTTTGGAACCAAGGGCAAGATGCAAGTCCAGTTGATCTATTTGCTTTAGCTAAAGATATAGACCAAGAGAATTTAATAATCACGAAATCAAAGAAATAAAAGAATCGCTGAAATTTCAGCGATTCTTAGCACACAATTCAGTTTTTAGATTATGCCCTTTGAATATGGGTGCGTCCCGCTGAAGGTTGAATGTATAGTTGGGATGGCTAACAAGTTATTACATTTCATAGGGACGCACCTTGGAAGTTTTTCAAAAAACGAAGAACTTCTACTTGTATTCATTTTTTTTCAACCTTTGATAGGACGCACCCTTTGAATATCTATGCAGGAAAATCATTATCATCAAAACAACGATTATCCCCATCGCCTCTATCAAAATCAAATTCACTAAATTCACTCTTTTTGGTCGCACAGTCTTGAATGAAGTAATCACTATTTAAGATTTCAGCACCTTTAACAGAATTACCATTTGCATCTTTTTCAAGCTTATAAACAACTAAGTTAAAGAAAGCAAAAGGTACACGATCACCATTGATTGGATTAGGCTCGAGCACAAGCTCGAGCACTGGGTCAATAAATTCGTCACGATGTATGACTTCGTGTTCACCTATTGGATTTTTAAATGTTAATGCGCCAGTTCCATCTTGAAGCAAAGGCTTTAAGTTTTTAGAAACTAAATCTTCACCATCTGAGCTACACCACTTTCTATCCTTAGTACCAATTGTATTGATTTCAGTAATTACGGCATGTTTACCATCTATTGCATCTTCAAACTTAAGTGCTAATTGTGGTTTAAAATTCACCACGCCAGATTCAAATCCCCCATTACCATCTGGTAGATGAATTTGGTTTGGAATTTGACGAATGTGATCCTGTGTTGTGATTTGTTCAACTATTACTGCATCCACTGGTCTATCAAATACTTCAACAAAAACTAATCCTTTAAAATCCCCATCTGGCAAATCAGGAAAATCATCTTTCGACGGTCCTGCTGGCAAAATCGTCTTAACAGGGTTTTGATACCAAGTTGTTCCATAGGTTGCACTCACACTAAGTTTATAAGCACCATAAGCTTCAGTTGCTATATCAAAGCTAGTGCTTGCACTTGGGTTTGCTACTGCGCCAGTGTATACCTTATCTGAATCGTTGCATTGGTTACTAAATCTTTCAAGCCTATACTCGAGCTTCTCTAAGTTCTCTGTTACGAGGTCATTGACCTGAACAATCAACTTAGGTTCATCCGCAGAAAAGCTAGTACTCACCTTAAAGTCTGCTGGCTCAACTGGCAGTTTGATGATTATATTGCCATCTGAATCGCAAGCAACTAAGAAAAGCAAACCTATTATCAAAAGCCCAAAACTTAAAACCTTTTTATATCCTTGCAGTAATGCAGTCATTTTTCTCCTTTTAAAACTCCAAAAAATAAATATCAAAACAACATCACACTCATTAGATGCTTTAACTCAAGACCATTCAGCTAAAAGCTCAAAGATGATGCAGCATTTATGATTCACGTTAGTGCTAAGGCACATTCTACAGTGA
>CALHRJ010000343.1 GCA_938038395.1 uncultured Deinococcales bacterium
ACAAGTTCTGACTGTGCTTCGATGCTATCGACACTGTAGTGCACAACTTCAAAGCCTTGAGCGTAGAACTTAAAGGTAGCAGCGGTCAAAATAGTGCTGTAAAACCATTGGTTTGCCAAAGGGGTAAAAATCGCAACAACTTTTAAATCACTAAGTACCCGAGATGCTTGTGGGTTGATGTTGTAATCGAGCTCTTTAGCAACTTGCAAGACACGTTCACGGGTTGCTGGTGCAACATTGGGTTGCCCTCGCAGTGCTCGGCTGGCTGTAGCTGTAGAAACGGCTGCTTTTTTCGCAACGTCATTGATAGTTACTGACATAGATAATGATATTAAACACTATTTCGTGCTTGGAATACAGGGGGAAGGGTTAATACTGTTATGGGTTATGGGCGCAGTTTGCTAAAGGTTGAAGGCATTTTTATGGTGTTTCTATGGTAATCGTGGGATTAATATGCTTAGTAGCGACGCAGCTTGGAAGTTCTTAGAGCCTGTCTGAAAAGTCTTTTTCTTATTGATTTGCATCAATTAATTCTGAGTTTGAGTCCTAAAATTAATCAAAATAGCTGATATCCAAATCTTCAAAATACATCTACTACAAACTTTTCAGACAGCTTCTTAAAGAAGCAAAAAACTTCTATTTGTACTGAAACTATTTTCAACTGCGTATGGAACGCAGCTAGTTACTACAGGTTATTACAAGCTTTTGCACCATTCACAATAGCTTGACTTACAACGTCTTGGACGGCTGCAGTGAGTAGGAGAGGGTCGAGTTTTTTTGCAGTGCAGGTACTTATGACGAAGCTGGTATCGCCATCAACTGTTGTGTGAGATGGGCGGATGGCTCGAGCCATGCCTGCATGACAACTATCTGCTAGTCGTTTAGCCTCACTTTTACTAATAACAGCGTCAGTAGCCACAACAACTAGGGTAGTATTTGCGCCTTTTGCGGATTCATAGGCATAACGCAACATATCTAAACTTTTTTCAGGACGTGTACCATCTTCAAAGTGTGCGCCTGCTACAACCTTGCCAGTATCAGGATCTACAATGTCCCCAAAAGCATTGTTGATACTCAAGGCTGCCACCGTAACACCATCAATTGTTAGTTCTGCACTACCTAGACCACCAAAGTTCATACTGTTAGCTTTTTGCAAATACTTACCACAAGTGGCCCCGTAACCAGCACCGATTCTTTCTGATAGTACGGCTTCACTACTTGCTGCTTGCGCTGCCAAATAGCCAGCTTCGGCATCAGGATAAACAGATGCATCTCGGTCTGGTGCAAGGTAATCGTAGATCACTGCTGCTGGCACAATCGGCACCCGAATAAAAGGTGTAGCAAAACCAATATTTTGTTCTTTCAGATAGCGCATAACACCATCTGCGGTTGCTAAGCCAAAGGCACTTCCACCACTTAAGCAAACAGCGTGTACTTTCTCAACAGTTTTTTCAGGACTCAACAAGGCGATTTCCCGAGTACCTGGTGCGTGTCCAGCAACAGTACCTGAAGCTATACAACCCTCCTCAGGACATAGAATAACGGTGCAGCCTGTAACAGCAGCTTTATCTTGCCAGTGACCAACACGAATACCTTTTATAGAAGTAAGAGACATAACTTCTATAAAAATACCCCCCTTTCGAAAAGGGGGGTAGGGCAGATTATGGGTTAAAGAAAAAAGTCAAGCTTCAGCGTTAATAATAATTCGCTACATCAAGCGGGCGAACTGCACGCCATTCGACACTTTCAGGTGGAGTAGTCTCGTTTGCACGAGTGCCTGTACGAGTATCGATTGGGATGGTTACCCTAATTTCTTTTCTTACGGTTGCACCAGCACCTGTTGGACCTGTACCTCGTAAAAAAGCACCTGGAACTGCGTTGCCAGCACCAGCACCTCTTGGCGCACCTGTAACTACGTCAAACCATGCAAAATCGATGTTTTCAGGTTTGGTGTATTCAGTTGGGAAGTCTCTATCTTTCAGAGCTTCTTCTACGAATTCTTTCCAAATATAAATTGGTTGTCGTGAACTATTAACAGTATCTCCATTTGGCATCCTTTTAGGGATTTCTTGAGGGTCGTCGTACCCAATCCAAACTGCCGAAACCATACCTGGAGTCATGCCTACAAACCAAATATCTTTTGAGTCATTGGTTGTGCCTGTTTTACCAGCAACATAACGACCATCAATATTTGCTCGTGAACTAAAGGATGTCGCACCATAAGAAATGATATCCATGACATTGCCGTGCATCATATCTAACATGATGTAAGCAGTTTCTGGACTCCAAACTTGTCTACGTTGAGGACTAGCTTCATAAAGAATGTTACCGTCTGCATCTTCAACCCTAGCAATCACATAGGGCTCAATATGTTGGCCACCATTGGCAAATGCTCCTAGTGCACTAGCATGCTTAAGCGGTGTTATTTCAAATGCACCAAGTGAAAGTGATAAGTAAGGTTGGATACTTTCATAACCCAATTGTCTTGCTCTATTTGCAACAACTTCAGGGGTAAGTGCTTCAACAAGCTTTGCCACTGGAATGTTTCTAGAAATATTTAGGTGATGGCGTAAACTGCCAAGACCAATAAAAGTTTTGTCGTGATTGTTGGGTTCCCATGCAGGTAGACCGCTTGATTGCTCGAAGCTTGTTTCTTCATCTCGCATGACATCTGCTTGAGTAAAGCCACCTTGTTCAATTGCTGTTGCATAAACAATAGGTTTAAAAGAACTTCCAGGTTGTCTTTCAGAAGCAACAGCACGGTTGTATTCTTCAACAGGTTCACCATCAATGATTTTTTCACCAATCATGGCGTAGACTTCACCTGTTTCTGGGTTAATACCTACAATTGCTACTTCTGCACCTGGTGGTACTTGCGCCAAACGAGATGCTTCGTTGGCAGCACGTTGCATTTCTGGGTCGATGGTTGTGTAGACTCTTAGCCCACCTTGGCTAAAGACTCGATCTTGTCCAAACAAATCGGTAAGTTCGTTACGAACAGCCCAAGTGATATGTGGAGCAAGGCTCGAGCTAACGCTAGT
>CALHRJ010000344.1 GCA_938038395.1 uncultured Deinococcales bacterium
TTTACATCTATAGATTTATCTTTTTCAGTCGTCATTTACTTACCCTATTCTCTTTGAATCAAGTGCTATTTGAATTAAGGGCTGAGTGCGGAATCGAAAATTCTAGTTTTGTCCCACCTATACTCGTAATTTTAAATAAGCCACCTAATTCTTCTATCCTGTTTCGCATATTTAGCAGACCCATATTAGAGTCTTGTATTTCAGCATCACCTAGACCTATGCCATTATCTTTGATGCTGCCATCTATACCACTAAGACCATAGTTCAAACGGATTTCAACTTCTGTAGCTTCAGCATGCTTAATTACATTGTTCAATGCTTCTTGAACAACTCTAAAAATAGCTTGTTCTATATTTAAGGGTAACTCACGTTCACCATGACTTTCAAAAAAAACTTGCAAATCATCTTGTTGAATTTGATTTAGGTAATTTCGCAAACTATCAGTTAAACCTTCATCACCTAAAGAAGCAGGACGCAACTCACCAATTATCGTATCCATCTCTTCGAGGATCTCTTGAGATAAGTTAGCAATTTGTTCAAGATTCGCTTTACTTGTTTCAGGATTAGATTCTAAATTATAGACTGCCGAACCTGCTGTTAAGTGAAGGCCAAAAAGTTGTTGTTTGATTGCATCATGCAAGTCTCTAGCGATTCGATTTCGCTCTTCCAACTTTGCAAGACCTTGTGCTTCCTCTGCCAACTTTGCATTATTCTCTGCTAGATTTTTTAAGTCTTTCACTTGTGAACTAATGCGGTCAGCCATTTGATTATAGTTATTTCCTAGTTGGCTTAACTCATCTTTTCCAGTGCTATCTACACGCTCAGTAAAATCACCCTCTGCAAAGGCTTGGCTGGCTTGACTAATTGCGCCAATACGTTTACCAAAAGAACGTGCCAATAGCCAGCCGATAAGTCCAGAAAGCAAAGTAGCAATCGCTGCTGCTGCTAGACTAAAAAGACCAAATTGAGTAGCAATTTCACCAAGCATGGAATTATATTCTTGGTCTGCACTTCTATAGTAAACCCAGCCAATAGGCTTATCCTCCATATCTATAATCTGTACTTGTCCGACAATATGTTCTTCTAAACGTATTGCATTTTCAATATCACGTTGAGTTAAATCAAATCCAGGTGGGAGATTATCTTGCACATTGGAGGAAAGTGGATAAGCTTCCTGATAATTACTTCCCAAGACAATGCCTTGAAGGTCTGTAATGAGTAACCAATCTTCGTAGATTGGATCAGCTAAAAAACTTAGTTGCTCAGAGTCATACTCAAAGTTGTCTTGACTATCAAAGTTACTTTGACTAATATCTTCACTGTTCTCTACAAAATTAAATAAAATATCTTGATTATCTAAAACCTGTGAAATGCGTGCTACATCAACGTAGCTTTGTGCCACTTGAGAATTTAACGTCTGTCCAGTTTCTTCTAAAAGATACTCAATATCCTCAGCTACAAAAAACGACCAATCAGCCACCCACGCCACAACTGCGTCACCTTTGTTTAGTTGATAATAACCAAACAGAACAAGCGGCAATAAGATAAGTAAGCTAACAACCGTAACTGTTAGGTGTGATAGGGTGAGTTGGCGTTGTAATTTCATAGGTTTCCTTATATTCAAAATAGCATATGTGTCTACAAATGACTTGGGTTAGAAATAGAATTCTATTCACTAGACGCTACTTTAACTTAAGTCAAGTTTCATTAGCGTGCGTTGTTTTCTAAATATTTTCCTAAAATAAAAAAATATAGCGTACCCCTTTAACAAGGTACGCATTTGTCTAGCGATAGCGTCTAAATACTTAACTTAGGGCGTTTTTTAACCATTTTTGTTAGATTGGATTTAGCCTTCTTGGTTTGACACATTTCTATTATTCTTGTAACAGGCTCGAAAGGATAATATTCATCTCTGCTTCTGAGACATTACTATCTACTGTATAAAGTCCATCAGCTTTGCTAAAGTATGCGCTCCTGTAAACTTCGCCTTCTTCGCTTTCTTCTTCTAGATATACTGTTGTTCCTGCGATATCTACAGAAGGTAGTGTCATAACATCTTCAAGCATGTCTTCGCCATAAAGTTCTACTGCTTCTGCCTCGCTTATGTTCAATCGACTGATGCTCAAGAATGATCCTGTAGCTTCATTGTAGTAAGAAGCATTTTCTTCGCTAGTACCATCTTCAAAATCCATAGCATAAGCATCTTCAAACATAAACCCTTCAGGTAGGTAGCTTGGACTCAAACCGATTGGGGCTGCTTCTAGTTCAGTGATGTTTTCATCATAGTAATCGTCTGATTCAACGTCAAAATCATAATCATCTTCAAAGTCACCATACATAGTTTCTAATTGCTCGAGCGCAGCCGCAAATCCATCAGAAAACCCATCTCTATATCCTTCTTTATAGTTTTCAAGGTAATACTGCATATCATCCATCATGTCTTCTGAATCAATGTCCATGGATGAAGAAGACCTAGACTCATGTTCTTCATTCATTTGCATTGGTTCTTGTGCTGTTTGCGTAAAACCCAAAGTAGCTGAAGATGCGATTGCTAAAATGCTTAACGAAATTATTGATTGCTTCCAAAATGTTGCTTGCATATTTATCTCCTTAAATTTCTGCCACTCACTGATAAAATACTCAATTGAGTAACTTGAATTAAGTTTAAGACCCTAACAGCTTTTACACATGACCCAGATTCGTTAGGTCTAACTAACCCAAATGGGTTAGTTTGTTATAATCCAAAAGTTAGTAGTATTTTTACAACAACAAGAAAGTATCTAAAAATGGCTAAAATCAAAGGAAAAGTAGGCAGTAGCCTGTCACAAACATACTGGCCAGATGCAGAAAAGAAGCACTCTCGGTCATACCTTCAAGGGTTGCTTGGTGAGCAAAACATCGCTCAAAAGCTAGAAAAGCTCCCTCGTGGCTGGCATGTTTACAACGACCTTGATTTAGTTGGTGAAAATATTGACCATATTGCGGTCAGTACCAGAGGCATCTATTTAATAGAAGTTAAGAACTACAGTGGTGATGTATTAACCACGCCAGGTGGTGTTTATACACATGGTAGGCAAAAGCCAAATAGCAGTATTGCTAAGCAGTGTTGGCGCTTAGCTGGCAAGGTTCAAGCTGTTGCAGAATGTGATGTTCAGCCTGTGCTTGTTTTCCCCACGAGTAAGGTCAAAGGCATGGGTAAGGTTGGGTATCTACCTGTTTTAAATGGCTTTGCGTTGGTTCCTTGGCTGCTCGAGCGCCCCCGCGACTTAACCTTAGATAAATTTAAAGATGTAGTCAAAAAATTAGATACACTCCTGTAAATCAAAACACTC
>CALHRJ010000345.1 GCA_938038395.1 uncultured Deinococcales bacterium
ATTAGCTCCCATAAAACATTCGAATACTCAAGCGTGTAAGTTGGCATCACGCCAAACTCAGATTGATAGACCGCCTTGTGGCTAATCTTCGTATCAAGTAACGGATACTCCGCAAAAACCTCTAAAAACTCACGACTCAAATCACGTCGCCTGTCATACTTGGTCAATAAAATTGATGTAATCGCAACATCTCGGCTTTCCTCAACCTCATGCAATATCTGCAAGGTTGGCGCCAAACGATTAACTTCTTGCCCTGTTGCCCCAGTCGGTACAACTACCCGATCACTGCAAAGCGCTGTTGAGTAAAGCAAGTCACGACTATTTGGACTGTTATCAATCAAAACAATATGACCAGCCTTCTTGAGTGCCTTGGCTTGTTTGCTAAGTGCCTTATCTGCGGTTACAACATCAAACTCTAAACCGTTGCTCGCCCAATTAAGCGCACTTTGTTCGCTATCTGCATCAATCACCGTTACGGTGTTGCCTTGCTTGTGTGCAGCAGCAGCCAAATACATAGCAGTAACAGTTTTAGCTGTACCACCTTTAAGTCCTACGATGCCTATAATCATTGGTTCCATATAGTTTCCATTTGAAAATAAACTATCACTAATGAGTTAATTAGATAATTAAATATCTAATAGTTTAAATAATTAGTCATTTAGTTAACTAGATAGCTAAAATGTATTGAGAGTTGACTTCTGACTAAGCGTAGTTGTTTAGTTAACTAGATAACTGAATTTAGAATCTTTAAAGAGCGCCTCAATCTAGGCACACACTAATTATCTAGTCGTTTAGTTAACTAGATAATTGAGTACTTTGAAACCATGTGAGTCGATCACCTAATTAGCTAGCCAATTAGTTATCTAGTCGTTTAGTTAACTAGCTGTTTTTTAAGGATAACACACTAATTATCTAGTCTTTTAATTAATTAGTTAACTAGATAATTGAAACGTGCTTAGGCTAATAAAGATAGGGGAGAGCAAAGCTCGCCCTCCAAACCCCACTACCCCCGTATTTCTCTTCCAAACCCCACCCAAAACCCCCTCAAATAAGCCACCAGATGCCCCAAAATCGATTTTCGAATTTTTTCTTCATAGTTAAGCATTTTTAAATAAAAAAGGCCTTAAAACGCATTTAAAACCTATTTAAAACAAAGCAACAAACTCTGCAACACTGATAATTTCAATGTCTTCTACACGTTCAAGCATAAGTAAATCTTTCTTATCACCCGATACTAAATAAAATGCTTTGCCAGCAATCGCAGTTGCAAGAATTGGATTGTCATCAGGGTCAGGTGAATAGTCAACCTCAGGTAAATCATCAACCATGACCGCACGATTTTTGATTTGATTGACAATTCTACCGACCTCATGAGGGGTAGTAAGTTTCTGGATACGTTCGTAACGACTTACACGCTTTAACTCGTCTAGTTGCCACTCTGAACTGACAAGTTCAAATTGCTTATCAAGCCATAAGTTAATCGCTTCACTAGGAGGACCATCAGAACTAATCAAAAATGAGATGAAGATGCCTGTATCAAGAACAACACGCATTAGTTGCTAGCTTGCTCTTGTTTTAGTTGTCTTTGCTTGTGTCTGTCTTCTCGTATAACGTCTTCAATAAGCTCTTCTGTTTCAGCTACATTGAGGTTTTTGTTGCGCTCCTGAGCATTTCGCATCATTTGCCTGAACAAATAGTCTTCAATGGCTTCTTGAACAACAGTGTTCATAGCATCAGACAGGGCATCAGATTCAAGACCCTGCTGCATCAGATAGTCTTCAAGATTTTGCTCTGTTTCTTTGTTCAACTCAATCGTCATAAGTCCATAATAGGGCTTTTTTAAGCTTCAAGCAAGAAAATACGCTAAACTACTGCTCTAAATTACTGTGCTAAACTACAAAACGTAGACCCCAGTAACACCCCTGTTGAGCTATGGCTAGCATGTGTCTGGGGTATTGTCTTACCTTCTTTTGCTATAACGCATGCCAAAAGTACGCCAATTTTGGGTTTCCCCCACTTACTTACGCACCCACTTCGCACCACGCCCCTTACCTGTCGAATAAATAAGCCCCTCTGCTTTCATCTGACGCAAAACCACCCGAATCATGTCTCGGCTAATCGTCGGAAAGGCTGTTTCTAAATCAGAAATAGCAAAAGGTTGAAAACGCTTGCCAACCTCAGCCCGAATCATGTCTGTCTTAGACCCCTTATCCTGCTTCACAACCCCAACACGTTCACTAAACTCTTTATAAGCTTTGAGCAATACGCCCCAAAAATAATCCATCCACGGATAAGGGTCATGCTGACCTTCATGCCAACCGTAACTGCTTGCCTCTAAAGTTTCGTAATAACTTTCTTTGCTTTCCTCAAATATCCGCTCTAAAGAGATATAACGACCAACGTGATAGCCATGCTTGTAAAGCAACCACAAGCTAATTAATCGTGAAATGCGTCCATTTCCATCACTAAATGGGTGAATGCATAAAAAATCAAGAATCACTAAAGGAATGACGATAAGCGAATCAATCTGATTATCTTCTGTAAAATGGCGCTGCTGATAAGCCAGATCTTCCATTTGCTGCGGCGTTACGACAGGACTACTTGGCCTAAAGCGTACTCGCAAAATAGAACCATCAGGATTAGCTTCTACAATGTCGTTTTGCGTCGCTTTATAACGACCGCCTTGCTGAGGTAAATAGCTGTACAAAATAGCATGCAACTGCTTGATTTCATTAACCGAAAAGGGCATGTATTCGGCTGATTCATGAATCAACCGTAATGCATCACGATAGCCAGCAATTTCTTGCTCCGAACGATCTACAGGCTCATGGCTGTTTAAAACTACATCTTGAATTCGCTCTCTAGAAGCAACGATACCTTCAATACGGTTTGAAGATTCTGTAGATTCAACTAAAGCCACATGCCTTAGCGTTTCTAGGGTTTCAGGTATTTGCTGAGAAAATAATTCTTGTTTACCTTGAAATTCACCGATGCTCCTAAGTGTGGCAGCTTGTAAAGGTGAAAAACTTAGTTTGGTGATGTAACTCGCTTGAAGAGAAGGCATAATTAAATAGGGTAATAGAAAGATAAATAGGGTAATACCCTATACCTTATTACCCTATTTAAGGACAGATGTAAAGCTT
>CALHRJ010000346.1 GCA_938038395.1 uncultured Deinococcales bacterium
GCAAGATAACTTTGTGGATAACCGAGCACTTGCCAACGGTACCTTTGTAGCAATGAATTTTTTGATTCGTGCTTTAGCGATTTTTCTTGTGGGTGTATTAGCGGATAGCTTCGGGTTGCAACAGACATTTTTGATTAGTGCGGTACTTGCTTTTGTTGCTTTGATAGCAATACCTATGTTGCCTAAAACGGTTATTACATAGAGTAATCTGAGTTCCTATCTAGACCTGATTCCTTCTATCTCGAATTGCTGTCAAATACCATCTCAGTTGCTGCCTTTGTTCCTGCTATATCTAAATCTAAAAATGTTTGTAGTCGCTCAACTGCTTTTTATCGGGTTAGCTCATCTGTTAATTCTCTGGTATTATCACTTAGGGAAAGTGTGCTCATACATTACTTCCCCCTTTTTTATCTTACAGGGTTTACTTTCCGTGATTCACTGATGCTGGTGATTTACCTTTCTTAGTAACAGGTCACAGCCGTCAATCACTTGAATGGATTGCTGAACATGCGGACAGTTGGTTGATGTATCCACGTGCTATTCACATTCAACAAATGGTTTTGGAAGAATGGCAGCGTGTTTATACTGAGGTAGGATATGATTGGAAACCTTTTTCACAATCGCTCTACATTGACTTAACAGATGACCCCGATGAACTACCGAAGTCGATTCATCTTGGTTATAAACTTGGTCGTAATAGGCTAGTTGAGTTTTTGAAACGTTTAGAAGCTATAGGTGTGAACCATGTTGCGTTTAATGTAAAGTTTTCAAGTAAGCTTGTGGATGAGGTTGTGGATGAATTGGCTGAATATGTTGTGTCAGAGTTTAAACATCATTGATAATAGAGTAATCATTTAAGACAAGCTGATATGTGAATTGGCTACATCAGTTATGTTTTGAAGTACTATCAAACTCTATAACCCTTACAATATTTACGTCTTTGCGATAATAAAAATAAACTCCCAACATTAGGCTTATTGAAATTGGATTTTGTTTAGGATGTGCCCATAATGCTTGAATTACCTGGTACCCAACATCATCAAGATGTGTTAAAGGCTGTACTACAGTGTTATAAAGAAGACCCAAGAATACTTGCAGTTATCGTATTTGGTTCTTTGAGTAAAGGCAACTGGGATGAGTATTCAGATATTGATCTGGATATTATTATTAAAGATGATTGTATTACAAGTGCAGCAAAAGAATTACAAAAGCTCACCCCCTACTTTGATACAGCTAATCAAGAACTTGCTATAACTGTTTATCGCAATCAAGATGAAGTTGATGTTGTTTACAAATCATTATTACAGCTATCTGTCAAATACCACACTTTAGATACTATGCATCCTAATGTCGTATCGAACATGTTTATTTTGAAAAGTTCAATTCCTGAAGATGTCATTAAATTAGCAGGGGAAAATAATCAACAGAGTAGTGTTAAGCCAGCTAATGAAATTGTTAGTGAGTGTATCAGGCACATCTTAGGGGTGGATTGTGCTGTTAAGCGTAATAACCTCTGGCTTGCTGAGGATCTTTTATACCGAATACGGAGTAATCTTTTAAAGCTTTTTACTGAATCTAAAAAAGGACAACGACCATACTACTATTTCGAAAAGAATGCTTCTGAATCACTGCAATATAAGATGCTTAAGACATTTTCTCAGGGAACGAAACAATCCATTACAGTAGCCTTATTTCAAGTCATTCTTCTCTTAAAAGAAGACCTTGATGAGCTTTCTAGTTTTTCAACATCACTTAGTTCTTCTCAGAGCTTTGTGCTTAGTGAGATTGAGAAAAGTCTTGAGTTGGAGTAAGTCTATAAATTAGGTGAGCTCGAGCTCAAAGTCAACAGTCTCAAAATAGGTTTCAAAGCCTACTGAACTATAGAACTTAAAAGCAGCTTCACTTTCACAGCCTACATTGGCTACTTCCATACCTTCTGCTTTCATCTTTTCCATACCTACATACATCAATGTTTTGGTCAAACCACGTCGTTGAAAATCGCTATGGCATCCCACAGGTTCAAAAAGTCCAGAACGACTAATCGGGTCAAACCAGATAATCAGGAAGGCTGCAAAGCGTCCATCAGGCGCAACAACAACCAGTTCACGCTCAGCATCGTAACCTGGTGTTTGCATCACTTTGCGGTAGCTGTCTTCGCTCCACTTTGGACCAAATGCACCATCATGCACATCAGCAAGAAGTTGTGCTTCGTGCTCTCCTGCTACACTGCGAATGCTAAAACCTTCAGGTAACTTAGGAATTTCAGGAATTGTATCTAAACTACGTACCAATTGTACGTAATCCGATTTTTCTCCTTTAAACCCTAGTTGTTCAAGAAAATCTTTCGCTATAGTATCGCCCTCAACAAAGCTAATCATTATGGTTTTCTTCTCTACATCTTTTTTGAGTTCAGTCATTTTGGCAACATAGGCACGGTGAAATTCAAGTTCCCATTCAGTGCCACGTTTACTTGTATCCATGACAGGACAACACATGCCAGATTTAGCATGTAGATGTACAGCAGCGATTATTTGCCCAGCTTCCTCGACAACATAGAAGTATTTATC
>CALHRJ010000347.1 GCA_938038395.1 uncultured Deinococcales bacterium
TTTCCACGCTGTTGATTGGTTTGTAAATGGACTTCGTAATGGCTATACAAAAATCCTTAAAGGCTTACTACGTGCGCCTTATGTTGTGCTTATTTTTGCTGGGCTACTTGTTCTAAGTATTGTGCCGCTCATTGGTAGTGGTCGTATTGGTTTTAGCTTTTCGCCTGCGCTGGATTCTGGGCAAGTTGGCATAACTTTAGAGCTGCCTGATGGTACAGATTTAAACACAACCAACGATGTAGCTGGACGAATAGAAGAATACTTACAAAAGCAACCTGAAGTAGATGTAACGCTTTTGAACATTGGTATTAATGCGAGTGATATTGGCAACATTGCAACTGCGCAAAGGGCTGAGTTTACGCTCGAGCTAGTCCCTAAACAGCAGCGTAGCCGTAGAGATTCAGAGCTTGCGCTGGCTTGGGTAGAAGAAGTCAAAGCCTTAGTGGCAGATAGACCCGAAGCTAAAATCACAGGTGCAGCCATTCAAGATGCTGGTCCACCAGAAGCAGCAGATTACAGCACCGTACTTGCTTCTAACGACATAACCCTACTCAGAGAAAAAGACCGCATCGCTAGAACTGCACTCGAAGGTGTAGATTACCTCGGCAATGTCGGTAGTAACTTTGATTCAATTGTCAGTGAGCGTGTCTTCCAAGTGGACACCTCTAAACTAGATGGCACAGGCCTAAGTGTAAGCGATATTTACAGCATCTTACGTGCTTATAATGTTGGCATCAATGCGAGTAACTTGCGTGACTCAGGCAATGAATACCCAATTATCGTAAAGATGAATCCTGAGGCTATTCGTGACCAACAAACACTTTTAAGCTTACCGATATTTGCGCCAGTGCTAGGTCGTAACCTAAGCATCGGTGAACTCGGTAGCTTTGAAATCTTCGAAGCTCCAAGTACTATTCAGCGCATCGGCCAAAGCTATGTTGCAGAAATCGACGCAGATGTACTCCCAGGTGCGCCACCAACGTCCACAAGAAACACACTACTCGATAAAGTATTAGAAGAAGCAAATGTCTATGGTGATGGTGTCGGCAAAGCTAAAGCATCAGGTCTTGACCTTACAGGTGATTTGATTCTCTATACGCCTATTGCCTTTGCACTTGCGCTTATTTTGAATTACCTCGTTATTGCGAGTCAGTTCAACAGCTTTAAGTTCCCTGTGTATTTACTACTAACAGTGCCGCTAGCGCTTGTGGGTACACTCTGGCTATTTGGCATCACAGGAATTCCATTAGATGTAAACAGTGTTTTAGGTATCGTAATTTTGACGGGATTGGTCACGAAAAACGCTATTCTCTTGTTAGATATAGTTATCAATAAAGACCAGCAACTTCAAGGTGAAAACTTGCATGACATGCTATTACGTGCTGCTAGGTTGCGTTTACGTCCTATCCTCATGACTACCACAACTTTGATTGCAATTAGTATACCGCTACTCTTCGGCACAGGTGATGGTAGTGAGTTCCGAAGACCACTTGGATTGGTTATCTTTGCAGGTGTTACAACCTCTGCGCTACTAACGCTTTTTGTAATTCCCTGTGCTTTTTACTTCTTTGAGAAAAAGAATTTTGCAGCGCAGTTACTTTCTGAAAGAGCTGCAGGTAAGACTACCTTTCATGAGGGTAATTTAGCATTGGAAGGTAAAGGTTTGGATGGGAAGACTTTGACACCTGAGATGGCTAGTGATTAGTCATCAATAGAAACACTAGATTTACAAGTTAAACTTTATAATCCTTCTTTCGTTCAGTTAGAAGGATTTTCTTGTGTTATAATTTAGAGAACTAAACATTATGATTAATTTTCAATTTTTCCCACGCTCCCACGGGCTAAATCAAGAGATGCTTGATGTTGCAAATTGTTTCGAGAAGGTTTCAACATCTATTGACTCTTCAGAACATAAACACTCAAGTAATGATGTACTAGAATTTTTGCGCCCAGAATTAGAAAGTATCAAGTTCAAAGTTGAAACAGGAAAATCAGCTAAACAAAAGATTAGTGTTCCTGTTTTATTTGGGCAAGGTAATAATATAGACAAAGCATTTAATGCAGATGCACTAAGTGCTGATGGCAGAATTGTAATTGAGGTAGAAGCAGGAAGAGCTGTTGTTAATAATCAGTTTTTAAAAGATATTTTTCAAGCATGTATGATGTTTCAAGTCGAATATCTTGTAATTGCTGTGCGAAATGACTACCTTGGGAAAAATGATTTTGGCAGTGTTTATACGTTCCTCGAAACACTGTATATAAGTAGTCGCCTACAATTACCCTTAAAAGGAATTTTATTGATTGGCTATTAAGCACAATAATACTGAAATATTCTTAACAACTTTGAGTAATTATGAGCTTAGACCTCAGTTTTAACACGTTTTGCATGCAAATCTGTATTACCTTTTAAACAGGAGATACTATGCATATCAAGCAAGTTATAAAAACTGGGGTTTTAGTCTATCTACTTTTCTTTAGCTATACCCAAGCACAAACCACCCAGACACAAAATACCCAAGCACAACACCTACAAGAAGCCACAAATATTCTAAACATGCTTTCAACAGGTGGTTACACTGTGTACATGCGCCACACCCACACTGATCGCATACGTGGCGATACTGATTTAACAGACTGCAACAAACAAAGGTTACTGTCTGAGCAAGGTCGGGAGGAAGCTCGAGCCATTGGCACAATCTTCCCTCAACTAGATATACCTCTAGGTCGCCTTATCAGTACCGAATACTGCCGTACAAAAGAAACAACAGAGCTGGCTTTTGGTGACGACTATGAGGTACTAGCTCGAGCCGACTTATTCACCCAACTCACAACTTTACTCGGCACACCCCCTGCTGCTGGCACAAACACCTTCATCGTGGCACACATCGGCACACTTCAAGAAGCTACAGGCATAAAAACAGGAAATGACATCCCATTCGGCGAAGGAGATGCCATTATCTTTAAGCCAACCGCTGGTGGTGGCTATGAAATTGTTAAGTTTATCGATGTGCTTGCTTGGTCAATTCTACTAGAAGCAAAGCAAACGCTAAGTAACTAGAACTAACGAGAGTTCAACCCGCCAAAGATTGCCAAAAGTAGCGCAAACAAAATCGCAGCTAAGAAGGCTAAAGAGGCTGGCACATACCATCTAGGTAATCGATCAGATAGATTGATGCGCTCAATCTCCTGCGCTTCTGCCAATTGCTCATCATCAAGCATGTTTGGCTGCTCTTCTGCATTGACAACTGCTGATACAGTTCTATAGGTAAAGTTTTTAAAGCCACGCTTTTCGAAAATTTGTTGAATGACCCGATTCACCGAAGCTCTCACCAAGTGGGTCAGGTACTCCTCTAAACCTTTTACTTTGGATAGTCGATTATGCCAATCAGCAATTTCAACAACACCCGACCACTCAAGGCTTTCAGGAACAAATTCAAGACGCACCTGAACATTGGTGAATGATGGTAAGCCTTTATCCACCCACATACGCATTTGATCTGCGACACGCGGGGTCGTGTTCAGCTTAGACATGAATTCCCCGATTTTTGCTTGTGCTTCGACGGGCGCTTTTTTATTGCGAGCACTGCCATGAAACTCGACAAGATAAATGAAAGACACTCCACACTCCTAAATACCTATAGCACTTAATTGGTAGCTACAAGTACGTACGTATTCTTCTCCGCCTTCATCGCTTGCCTAGATTTAGAGGACTGGCTCGAGTCATAAGTATCTATAACCCAAAACAATTACCTTTAAATCAAGCTTGTAGCATCCCATCTCCAAAGAATCACTACTAATATACTGCTGTCCTACAACTATTTATAACTCACGATTGCACAAATATTACAACTTAAGCAACTATATCTGGCAAGACAAAAACTACCCCAAAATCTATCTAGCCCTAAGAGTTAAAAACAACTTTTAATTAAACCTTAATTATTAAAAATTGTAAAGGTATATCTACCGTTTAGTTGTTTTGCTAAGATGAGTATAACCTGAACTTAGTTTAGATGGCAATTTATTTATCTTGTGTACTATTATTCATGCTTTTTGACTTAGACCTGTCAATTCTGTTAAAACTTTGATTTATCTTCTTGCATAAATCCAAAGATTCCACCAGCAACACCACCCGCTATGTGCGTGAGCTGCGAAACATTATCACTACCAAAGATTCCTGTGACTTCTTTACCTACAAAAATCATGGCAACAAGTACAAAGGAAATTGGAATTGAGCCTTTTTGAAAATCCACAATTGACACAAGTACAATAAACATGAAGACTATGCCACTAGCGCCTAGTAAAGGTACTGATGAAATTAGGATATGCAATAGACCTGTGAATACAGCTGTTGCCAATATTAATCCGAGTAACTTTGCACTGCCATACTTTTCTTCAAGGATGGGTCCAAGCAGCAAAATAAAGGTGATGTTACCAAACAAATGTTCCCAATTCAGATGTCCTAAGGGGTGGGTTAACAAGCGTAAGTAGTTAAGCGGATTTAACCCAAAAATGTTTCTAGAAATTGAGAAATTACGGATGGTAAAAAAGTCAATAAAGAACTTATTGGTCAGAAAAATAAGCACAGCTAGAATTGAAAAAGTTAAAACTACAGGTGCATTAAAACTAAATTTTAATTTCATAGATTGGTTGTGCTCCTATAGCTTAAAGTGTTGTACTTTAGGCTGTTTTATTTGGATTGCGTAACTTTAAAGATAGAAAAACCATCATTACACCAAAGAGAAGGGTGTAACCACTGGTAATAAAAATAAGTAAGCCTAATTTATCACTTGCAAAAAAGAAGAGGTTTAGCGCCATGATTATAGAAAGTACACCTTCTAGACCCATAGCAGATTCACCACCTTGTTCGTCACTTAGGTGTTCGTGGTCACTATGGTGGTCATGCTTATTTGAGCCCTCTTGAGATTGAGTTGTTCCTTCGTGACTGTGGCTATCATCACCATGCCAAAAACGCACAACAGCAACAATAAACAAAATACCAATAAGCAGAGACCACATAGCAATCGTGAAATAAAGCTGCCCAACGGTCACAGGTACAAATATTAAGAAAACGCCCACAATAACATTGATAGCACCTTCAAAAAACAGAACCCACCAATCAGGATAAAGACGATTTGGTAGAGAAATAAAGATTGAAATAAGCCCTTCAACAATCGCCAAAGAACAAAATAGATTGATGTATCGTTGAGCATCTAGTTCAGGCCATAGCAAAATAGCAAGCCCGAAGGCTACATTTAGCAGCCCTCTTAGACCTAATAACCACCATTGATTCGCAATTTTACGTAACATAATTTATTTTTAGACCTTCAAATTAACTAAACCGTATCCTAAGTATACATCTCAATTATGATACTCGTTTCATACGATTGAACTAGAACAGTTTAGCTTAGGCTTTGGGTGCGTTCCGCTGAAGGTTGCATGAACATCTAAGCTAGTCATGAGATTATCCTAGTTCACAAGGACGCAGCTTGGAAGTTTTTTAAAAACAAAAAAACTTCTATTTGTGGTGAACTCATTTTCAACCTTGGATGGGATACACCCTTAGGCTTTACCAATAAATTCCTTGCCAACAAAAGGTTGTAGTGCAGTTGGAATACGCACACTGCCATCTTCTTGTTGATGGTTTTCGATGATTGCTGCAAGCACGCGGACCATGCCAAAGGCACTTCCGTTTAGGGTGTGAACGAGTTCTGTTTTACCTGAACCTTGCTTGCCACCGTCTCTAAAACGAGTTTGTAAACGTCTGGCTTGAAAATCTGTAATGTTGCTACAGCTACTGACTTCTAACCAACGCTCTTGACCTGCGCTCCAGACTTCAATGTCGTACTTTTTGGCTTGTGTGAAGCCTATGTCCCCAGTGCACATAGAAAGGCGGCGATAGGGGAGCTCGAGCCCGTCCAACATCTCTTCAGAAGTACTGGTCATTGTCTCTAAAGCCTCATAACTTTCTTCAGGCTTGGTAAACAAGACCATCTCAACTTTATCAAACTGGTGCACACGGTTGATACCGCGAACATGCGCCCCATAACTACCAGCCTCACGCCTAAAACACGCACTAGGCGCAGTATAGCGAAGTGGTAAATC
>CALHRJ010000348.1 GCA_938038395.1 uncultured Deinococcales bacterium
GATGTACTTATCAATGCTGCTGGTGTGAATTTGCGTCAAGCAAGTGAAGATATCAGTTTTGATTCTTGGAATCAAACGCTAGACATAAATTTACGTGCGCCCTTTTTTCTAGCAAAAGCTCTTGTTCCTGCTATGCAGTCAAAAGGTTGGGGACGCATCATTAACATAGCTTCTTTGCAGTCTGAACGTGCGTTTCAGAATGGTCTGGCTTACGGAGCATCTAAGGGTGGCGTGACACAATTAACCAGAGCTATGGCGCAGAGTTGGTCTGCTAGCGGTATCAATTGTAATGCTATTGCACCAGGTTTCTTTAAAACTGAACTTACTGCCTCTGTATTTGACAATGATGCACAAGTGCAAAAACTTGCTGAGCAAACTTGTATCGGTCGTAATGGCGATCTTGAAGACTTAGTGGGTACAACAGTATTTTTAGCCTCTAAAGCTTCTGACTATGTTACAGGGCAGATGATTTATGTTGATGGTGGTTTTACTGCGAAATAATTTTTATAAAGAAATACACAATAAAAAAAGCCTTAGCATTTATTTTGCTAAGGCTTTAAACATTTAAAGTAGTGTCTTTTAGCTATTTTCTTTGATTGCTTTTGAAGACATTTGATCTACATTTACAGGTTGAGAGTTACCAAAAGAAACACTTGGTGCATCTTTTTCAGTTTCAGGAATTTCTAGATAAACTTGTTGACCTTTGCCCATCGGCCCTGCGAAAAGCACACCTGGGAATGTTTCAACTGCGTTGTTGTAGTTTAGAACAGAATCGTTGTAAAACTGTCTTGCATAGGCAATTTTGTTCTCAACAGCTGAAAGTTCTTCTTGAAGCACTTTGAAGTTTTCGTTTGCTTTTAAGTCAGGATAGGCTTCTGAAACCGCAAAAAGGCTCTTAAGTGCGCCTGTCATCATATTGGCTGCATCTGCTTGTTCAGAAACGCTACCACCTTGAATCATACGGGCTCTTGCGTCGGAAACTTGTGTAAAGATTTTTTCCTCGTGCCCAGCATAGCCCTTAACGGTTTCAACTAAGTTTGGGATAAGATCATTACGTTTTTTGAGTTGGACGTCGATTTGACTCCATGCATTTTCATAGCGATTTTCATAGTTAATGATTCGGTTGTACACACTAACTGCTGTAAAAACTAAAATAGCAATGATTGCTATTAATACCCACAATGCCATCATATTATAAATACCTCTTTACCTTAATTACTATATTTATCGTGTTTGTGCTCGAGCTCAGCTCGAGCAGCATTAATATATCTTATACTATATGTTCAGATTCTGAGTGCATCCTACTTACGTAGGAGGTTGAGCTTCATTGTTTATTGTTAAATACTGGCTATGCTTTTGCCTAAATATCATTACATACCAGTTAAAGATTGGCTCTCACAAAACGGTAATTTGGTGTGTTACGCTATTTAAGCCTAGTATTAGGCCTATTTCTATGAGACTTAATAAGTACTCTAATAAGCTAAACCCAGTATTTAGGTGACTTATGCTTTAGATTGATTTCAGTAATGATTTAGTACTTTTTACTATTGTAGTATAAGGATTGCTTAGATTTTATAAGTGATTTTAGAATTTACTTGAAAGTCTGCCTTACCTAGTTAGTTTTAATTTTGTAGATAGTATTTTCTACAAGGGCAAGTATAAAAATTGAAATTTTGAAAACGTATAGTATTCGTTATTTATCATCAAGGTTTACGTTGGTGAGCTGTTATCTGCTTGGTTTATGACGTCATATGGTTTAACTTAGCAATTTAGTTTTGAATTGTAATTTGTGCCAAGAAACATATGTAAGGCATAAATGCGTTTTAAGGAAGTCAAAAGGTATTACATCTTATGTTTTGAGGTAGGTGCTCTAAATAAGGTGTTTTTAAGTATGAAGTTTGTTGACTTTGAGTAGAGTCAACATCGAATTTTTACAAATAGATTCAAATGGAGGCGTGATTTGTTTGTGGTAAATCAAAATTTTACACGGTCAGCAAGTTCTAAAGATGCCGAACTTGTACATAGTGTTTATGTTCAAACTCCTCAGTATTTCGACATAATAGCGATTGAAATGCCAACTTTAACAGAAGTAAAAGGTGAATTAGAGGCCGCCCAAAGAGACAGTTGTAGGCATACAGAGCTTATTCTTGCTTGTCCTGAACTACCTTTTGAGAGTGGCATAGTTGATTCTCAAAGTAAGCGGCAGGTACTGGGTTTTTTGGATTACAAGATTAATTATCCAGAAACTAAGGATGTAACGGTTAATTTGTTGATGGTGTCTGGGAACTTACAAGCTAAAGGTATTGGTCAGACGGTTATGGCTGATCTTGAACAGCGCTTAGAAGGTCGTACAAGGCGTGTACTAGCAAGTATTTATGGTCGAAACACAGCTGCAACGCGTTTTTGGAAGCGTATGGGCTATCACTTTGCTATTGATGCGCAACCAATCCTTGATTGGTATGCTAAAGAATTATAAAAGATCAGATTGAAGAACTAACTATAAAAAAGCGCCAGTACTTGAAAAGTACTGGCGCGAAATAGTTAAGGGTTAAAAGTGATCGAACTAAAAGCTATTGATTAGAAGCTGTTAGTTAGAAGCGGCTATGCTAGGAAAAATCATACGCAAGCCACGTTCTCTTGACAACCACTGGCGAAATGAAACAAATTCGCTGACAGACTCTGCATCTGGGATGTGGAGCATAAGGTCATTACCATCTTCACTTACGAAGGCTGTTGGCATGGCTACTTCGCCTGTGCCAGCATGACTAATGAGCAGGCGGACTTCGTCGTAAGGCTCGAGCTCAGTTTCTAAAATAAGCTCGCCATCAACAACACTAGCTAGTCCGAAGTTTGTCGTTAAATCTGGTGAAACAATTTGAATTTGTGTACCCATCGACATAGAAGGCAGGTCAAGAATGTTTGCCAAACTTACTTCTATATCTTGAGCTGTAGCAGTACTACTAACTAAGCCACTAACAATGAATAAACAAAGCAGGAGAGAGCTTATGATGTGTGTTTTGATTTTGGAAATCATCATTTTCTCCGATAAGTATTTGGAACTTAAATGAGATAGTGAGTTTGAAAGACGAATAAAACTAATAACTAGCTAAATGCGTGTATGAAACGAACAATCCCAATCGAGATAGGTATAATCCTATCTTGAAATTATGGTAACAAAGGAAATCATAGAAAAGATTGAGTTGCTCTTCACAAGTCGTTAATGATGTGTAAGACAACTTTCATAATACGTTAGAAATTACGTTTTTTGCGATAACTACAGGCTTTCTAAGGGTTTTGTTAGCTTTTTATATTGAGTTTTCATGTTTAAAATGTGACTGAAATCACTCGGTTTTGATAGCTATGAATGTAGCTCAAAATACATAGCTGTTTTCATTGAAGAGTTTGGTAAAATTCAATCATGAACTGGTTGGTTGATATTCTCAGATTTTTATAAAAAAAGAGTCTCGGCTGCCGTAACCCGAGACTCGAAATACCATAGACATTTGTCGGTATAAAGATGAGTAGAAAGAGCAGCGACTCCGGCTAAGGTGGAAAGGAGGGAAAACACCATTAGCAATTCCGGCAGACATAGGTGGTACAGAGTCCTTCTGCTTAGAAGAAGTTTAGGTTTAGAAAGATTGCAAAACTCTTATTCTGACACTATTTATTCTTTTACAATTTTTAAAAGCTACTATTTATAAGGTCTGAGCGTCAATATGAATAGAAAACAGTCAAAATTTGCTGGCTTAGTTAGTACTAAAAAAGCTATGCTTTAAGTCATGATTAAGGAAACAAATTTGCCAGAAGCTTTTTCTGGCTTGCTTATTGACCATCTTGGCATTGCAGTCAAAGAGTTAAATGCCGCAAGTGAAGTTTATGCGCTCTTAGGCTTTAGTGCTGTGGGTGATGATGAGACGATAGACACACAAGGTGTGAGGGTACGTGCATTCCAAGCAGGGGAGAGTTTATTGGAATTGCTCGAGCCCACCCGAGCAGATAGCCCAATAGCCAAATATATTGATAAACGTGGTGAAGGCTTACACCATGTCGCTTTTCGTGTTGAAAACCTCGAAGCAGAAATTGAAAGACTAGAAACTCAAGGCGCTACCTTCATTTCTACTGAGATTCGTGGTGGTAGAGCTGGTACTAGAGTTGTTTTCCTGCACCCTAAGTGGGCAAAAGGCGTTTTGGTTGAGTTAGTAGAGCACGCACATTAAAAACAGGTTAGAATCAATCTTTTCGAGAAGGAATTTTACAGTACTCGCTATCCTTTGGGCGCTGCTTATCTTTTTTTTATCGCACTCACCTAGCAATGATGATGGTAGTGGATTTTTGATGCGGACCATCACATGGGTTGCTACATGGTTGCCATTTGAATTGGATGCGGTGAATGGATTAGATAAAATAGTTCATGCTGTTTTTTATGGCATATTTGCCTTTTTTATTTTTGGAGGAAGTCGTCGCTATAGCTTAAGTTTTGTGATTGCTTCACTTTACGGTGTAACGGATGAATTCCACCAGTCTTTTGTAGAAGGGCGAGATTCTGATGTTTGGGATTGGGTTGCAGATACCGTAGGTGCAGGTCTAGCTTTGATGAGTATTTGGATAGTTACTCGAATAACAACACGTCGGATGATACATCAAACGAAATAAAACTGATATTTTGAAGATATACTGTTAAAAAATAGTTTGAAATTATAAGGAGAGTCAAAATTATGAAACTTGCAATTGTAGGTGCTGGAAAAATGGGCGGTTCAGTTATGGAAGGGGCACTTGCTGCTGGCATGCTAACTGCCCAAGAGATTGCTATTTTTGAACCTTATGATGTACGTGCAGAACAACTCGTACGAGATTTTGGTGTGACACGCATCACTGATCCAGCTCAGTTAGCCGACGCTGAGCGCATACTTATCTCGGTAAAACCACAAATGTTTGCGGATGTCGCACCCCTTTTAAAAGGTAAAGACCAGCTTTTGATTTCACTTATGGCAGGTGTGCCGCTATCTCGCATATCAGAACTAAGCGATAACCAGCGAGTGGTTCGTGTTATGCCAAATTTAGGCGCAAGCGTGGCTGCAAGTGCAACTGCATTGTGCAAATTAGATGCTGTGGATGAAGCTGATCTTAGTTTCTCAACGCAACTTTTTGAAGCAGTTGGTACGGTTTACCCAATGAAAGAAGGCTTGTTAGATGCCTTTACTGGTATTGCTGGTTCAGGTCCATCTTTTGTTGCAGTGATTGCAGAAGCACTAGCGGATGGCGCAGTGAAAGTCGGTTTTGCTAGAGATGTGGCTACAGATTTATCTCGCCAAGTTTTATTGGCATCTGCAAAGTTACTTGAAAGCCGTAGTCCTGAACAATTAAAAGGTGAAGTGTGTAGTGCTGGGGGAACATCTATTGCGGGTGTTGCTGCTTTGGAAAAAAATGGTGTGCGCCATGCTTGTATTGATGCGGTAGAGCAAGCTACGAATCGTGCGGTTGAATTGAGTAAGCTCTAAGTTTATTTTTGCGTCAGCTAAAATGAGCCCTAATAAAGCTCTCAATATTATCTTATGTTGCTAATAATTCTATTGGCTAAACTATCCACCAAGTATGCAATAGTTAAAAGGGTAGCACATGAGGACGATGGTGAATAGAAATGAGTTCAATACGTCATGCTATTAGCAATATATGGGAAAAGATTTTAGGGCAACCTTTACAAAAAAGAAATACGGTTTTTACGCTTTCCAAAGTAAGTATATTTGCTTTGCTGTATTTTATGCTTGTGTCTTGCACACAAGTTGTTGTTTTGCCTCCATTAAAGCCCGTGACTAAATTAAATCCAGTGCAAATATCTGGACAAAACTTTGTGGTTTCAGATGGTACGAGTACGGAAGTTTTTACGCCTTGGGGCTTTAATTACAATCAAAGTACTTTAGGCTTACTTGAAGACGAATGGCATAATGAGTCTGCATGGCCAGTGATTGAAAGTGATTTTCAAGAGATGCGTGAATTGGGTGCAAATGTTGTGCGCATCCATTTGCAGTTTGCAAAGTTTATGG
>CALHRJ010000349.1 GCA_938038395.1 uncultured Deinococcales bacterium
GCAATAATCATTCCGTAAAGTACTTAGCTAACTATAGCAATAAGTACGGCAGTAACTTCCAAGAAGTGTGTTCAATTATCCCAAGTAATATTTCTGAGCACACTTCAACTAACTTAAGACCCCCCTAAGCAAAATTGAATAGTGATGTTTAGCTTGGCTCGAGCCTACCCTCTTATATCGACCTATCTGTATAGAGCTTAGACTTTCGTCAACTACCTTCTTATAGCTATTTTTCTAAGCACAACCCAAAGCTAACTCCCTTGTTAAAGCGCACTACCTTAAATTACCTCAGGCATTATCTAAACGCTATCAAAAGTGCTAATGCCTATAAGTAGACCATAATCCGCCTTAAACAACGATTAATACATCATTCTCTATTGACAATTGCGCCAATATATATAATAATTACTTACAGTAATCAAGTTATTAAAAAACAGTAAACTTCTAGAACGAGTTCAACAATCGTTTTAGAGAGTTCTTAAGGATTTTTCTCATGACTAGACCAGCGCTAGTTACCACGCGAAAAGACCTTGGAGACATTAACCGCCGTCAAGTTTTGGCAGACATTATGTTTAATGGACCCATTGCAAGGTCAGAAATCGCTAAGCGTGTTAACTTAACTCAAGCATCTGTATCTCGAATAACCAGAGAGTTAATCGAGAACGGTCTTATTGTTGAGAAAAGTAGTGAGCAAAATAATAATCGTCCAGGTAGACCCCTTGTACAACTTGAAGTCAACCCGAAGGGTGGCTATGTTATCGGCGTTGCAATTAACTTGTTTGTACAGGTTGTAACCATTGCAAACTTTGCAAACGAAACGCTCGCACGCCGCAAGCTCAACCTAGAAAACTTAAATGACCCTCGTATTGTTTTAGATGCCGTAGCTGAGACTGCCCAAGACCTTCTTGAAGAAGTCAATGTTTTCAATGAACAAGTTCTAAGTTGTGGCGTTGCAATTACAGGTGCAGTTAACCCAAGCACAGGTCTACTAAGGTCTGCCCCATCTCTTCAATGGGAGTCTGTACCTGTAGGCATGTACCTTTCTGAAAAGCTTGATTTACCTGTTTTCGTTGAAACAGTTCCAAATGCAAAAAACCTTGCTGAATATGGCTATGGTTCGACCAAAAACCATAATCACGTTATCTTGCTCAATGCTTACCACATTATTGGTGCTAGCTTCTTACTTAACGGTGAGCTTTATAGAGGCTTTAATTTCCATGCAGGTGTTATTGAAAATGCACCTCTAAAAACTGAGTTTGCCCAAGGTGCGGCCAGAGACTTAGTTAGTGGTTTGGCAATTCTAAAAGCCTATTATGGCGACGCTCCTATTCCCGACCAATCATCTGCTTCCGATACCGTCTTAGAACTTATTAAAAAGGCAAATGCAGGCGAGGCTAAGGCAATTCACGCTTTTGAACAAGCTGCCACAGCTATGGCTGAGCTTGTGAAACTTATTAAAGAAATATTGCAACCTGAAATGATTCTATTAACAGGCCCCGTTGTGAACTGTACAAGCTACATCAACACAGTTCAAACCGAGTTAGAAGCCTATGCAGGTAAAGACTGGGCAGACAACTATTTTAAGCCCAGCAATATGAGCAGTGAATTCGCTGCACAGTCATTGGCTTTATATAAGAGCATTTCTGAACAAGATTTACAGTTACAAGAATTTCAAGCCCAAGATTTACAGATTTAATATATATCGCTATATGTTTTACAAGCCCAAGATTTATAGATTTAAGCATTAAATGGATTTACGAAGAACAAGCACTACCTATACAGGATGTAACGTCAAGCTATTTTTCTTTGACTTAACAAATAAACTTAAAGGATAGAATTATGCAACTAGAAACAATCTTTACAATGGACGCAGCAAGCATCAAGTTTGGACCAGGTTCAACCCGTGAGGTTGGCGAGGATATGGCAAACTTTGGTTGCAAACGTGTCATGGTTTGTACCGACCCAATTGTAGCTAAGCTCGAGCCTGTGCAAATTACCATGGACGCTTTAAAGAAAGCTGGCGTAGAAGCAGTTCTTTATGACCAAAGTCGTACAGAACCTACCGATATTTCTATCAAACACGCTATTGCCTTCGCAAAAGATGGCAATTTTGATGGTTACGTAGCAGTTGGCGGTGGCTCAAGTATCGACACCTGTAAAATGGCTAACTTGTACGCAACCTACCCATCCGATGACTTACTTGAATACGTCAACGCACCTGTAGGTAAAGCAACACCAATCCCCGGTGCGCTCAAGCCACTTGTAGCGATTCCAACCACTGCAGGTACAGGTTCAGAAACTACAGGCGTAGCGGTATTTGACCTTACTGAACTGCACGTAAAAACAGCAGTTTCCCAAAAGAAACTTCGCCCGCACCTCGGTATTATTGATTCAGATAATACACGTACACTGCCTCCAATGGTTGCAGCAGGTTCTGCGCTAGATGTTATCTGTCACGCAGTAGAATCCCTAACAAATATTCGTTACAACAGTCGTCCTGCTGCTGAAAGCTCAGCTTCAAGACCGTCTTACCAAGGTTCAAACCCTGTGAGTGATGTATGGGCAAAGCGTGCTGTAGAACTTGTAGGACAAAACATTGTTAGAGCGATGGAAGACTCCAGCGACGACGAAGCTCGCGAAGCCATGATGCTCGCATCAACCTTTGCAGGCATTGGTTTTGGTAACGCAGGTGTACAGCTTCCACACGCTATGTCTTACCCAGTTTCTGGCATGGTTCGTGAGTATATTCCAGAAGGCTATCCAAAAGACCACGCAATTATTCCTCATGGTATGGCTGTTATTATTAATGCACCCGCAGCATTCCGTTTTGGCGCCCCAGCTAACCCTAAGCTTCACTTAGAGATGGCTGAACTTATGGGTGCAGACATCACAGGCGCATCTGATGAAGATGCAGGCGACCTACTAGCAGGTGCAACGATTGACCTAATGAAAAAGGTCGGCGTACCAAATGGTCTGGCTGCAATTGGCTTTACTGAAGATGACCTAGATGATCTTGTAAAAGGTGCAGCAGCTCAACACCGCATCACCAAACTTGCACCTCGCAAGTTCGATGAAAATGACCTAAGAGATATGTTCAAAGATGCAATGAGGTACTGGTAATGGCCAACATCAATAGACTAATTATGACAATCAATTCGGTTTTTGTAGTTGTCTACTTACTTTTCTTTCAACACATTCCGTGGATAGGACCTTTCTTAAAAGGTCTGGCAGAAAACTTAGCTAGTGAGCAAATGGTTCTATTTGAAAAAGTACTAATCTATGGCATTGGCATTCTTACTGTTTTGTCGTTACTGATATTTGCAATGACACTTCAGGGTCCTATACTCCGAATATCCATGCTTCTGTTTGCGTGCTATGTTGCCCATATTTTTATTGGCAAAGTTTCAGTTGCTTTTTACAGTAAGTTCTTTAAGCCTTGGGGCATCCCTGACCCTTGGGCAACCATTCTCCTCTTCACGACTGCAGTACTTTTCACAATCAGCATGCTTCTTAGAGAAGCCCAATATGGAAAACGAAATACGGCAGAGCATTAAGAACTAGGAAAGCACTAGTTACTAGGAAAGCGCAAGTTTAATAAAAAAGTTTCTAAAGAACCCTGTTTTTCTAAGAGAGATTTTTTTAACAGGTTCTAATTTCAAAAAGTGGTGGGCAATTTAACAAGTTTCTAAGCCCTGAAACATATTTGGGCGGAAAAGAAAGCAGGAAAGAATGAAAGACTTGATGAACGATATTAGGTTCGAAGCGTTTGAGTCAGAAATGGACAGACGCGCCTTCATGAAGGCTGTTAGCAAGTACGGCTTTACAGCTGCCGTTGCTGCTGCAGGCGCAGGCACACTCTTCTCTTCTACAGCATTAGCACAAACTGCTTCAGAAGATGCAGAGCGTGAAGCTGCTGCTGAGCACATCATGACCATCGGTACTGCATATGTCTTGGGCGCAAGTCGCACCATGCCAATTATGCAAAGTGACTTCAAAGAGAACATTGAAAACTTTACTAACGGTAAAGTCTATGTAAAACTTGGACCAGGTGGCTCACTTAGTACAGGTAGTTCTCTAGCAGAGAAAGTACAAACTGGTACGATTCAAGCTGCACAGCACTCCATCTCTAACTTTGCTCCTTTTGCACCTGTTGCTGATGTTATTAACATTCCTTACTGGTGCGGTTCTGATCAGAAGTTCACAAACCTTGTAAACTCAGATGCTTGGAAAGGCGTTGTCGATCCAGCTATTGAGGCAAAAGGTTATGTTGCACTTTGGTACGTAGCTACTGATCCACGTACAACATCAATCCGTAAAGGTCTAAGAGATGAACCTATCAAGACACCAGAAGACATGAAGGGCATTAAGTTCCGTGTTCCTGGTTCAGCAATCCTTCAACAGTTGTATCGCCTTTTAGGTGCAAACCCAACACCTGTTGCATGGGGTGAAACACCAACTGCTATTAAGCAAGGTGTTGCTGATGGTCTAGATCCTTCAGTCATGGCACTTAATATCTTCGGTTTCGGCGATATCCTTGAATGGGTTAGCTTCACAGCGCCTGTGCCTGACTCACAAGTTTACTCTTGTAACCTAGAGTGGCTAAGAGGTCTAGATTCTGCTACACAAGATGGCATTTTTGAAGCTGCAGAAGTTACTAAGCGTCAGAACTTAGCACAAATTCCAGCAGCTCGTGCTTATGCTCAGAGCCAAATGGGTGCTAAAGGCGTTAAGTTCTATGTACCAACTGAAGACGAAAGTGCTCAGTGGGTTGCAGCAGCAGGTCACCAACTTGATGTTTGGAACGATACGAAGAAAGAACTTGCAGGTTCTCTTGCGAAGTTCGATGAACTTCTTGAAGCTGCTGAAACCTTCAACGGTTACTTCGTACAAGACGTTAAATAAGTTCAACGTTAATACATTACACAAATGCCTTTAGATAGGCATTTGTGTACCCTATCTTAATTAACTTTATATAGAACAACTATTTTGTGGAGTAACAATCTTGTCAAACTTTTTTAAAACTCTTGAAAACAATCTGGAACGTTGGCTGTGTTTAGCCTTTTACGTCATGATTGTAATGGTCTTGTGTATTGAAGTGATTCAACGCTTCGGCCTAACCTTCTCCACCATTTGGGGGGAAGAAATCGCACGCTATTGCTTTATCTATCTAGCATGGATTGGGGCAGCGTACGCGGTTAAAGACAGAGCACACTTACGTATCGATATTTTAGTTGATGGTATGCCAAACCGAATTAAAGCAGCCATTTATATTTTTGGTGGACTCCTAGCTATTGGCTTAGCCTGTCTTGCTTTTTACCTGTCCATTCACCCTCTTCAAATCGCTATGAAATATGGTTCACAAACTGCTGGTTTACGGGTGCCTTTTTGGATATTCAAACTTGCCATTCCAATAGGCTTTGGACTCATTGTTCTGAGACTCATCCAAGCGCTTGTTCGCGACATGCAAAGCTTTATTAATAACGAAGAAGTCTATGAAGGTGTAGGTGTGATCGATGAGTGAGCCAATAGATAGAAGATTCCGTTCACCTATGGCTATTGCTGCGCGCTTTGCCATTGTACTGGTGTTTATCCTATTAGCTATTTTTGTTGATTCAGAAAGAGCTAGGGCAATATTTGTATTCTTTAGTTTAATCTTACTTGCAGTGCCGATTTGGGTTGTACTTGGCATCGTCAGTGTCCTACTTCTCAATATGACTGACGCAATAGGGCTACCTCTTATTGGTGAATCCCTCTTCGATGGTCTGGACGCCTTTTCACTCATTGCCATTCCACTATTCATATTGACTGGTGACGTGTTGGTACGTGCAGGGCTATCAGATAAACTCCTCGATGTTGCTTCAGCCACGGTAGGTGGCTTGAAAGCCGGCATGGGCTCAGCAACGGTTCTTGGTTGTGGTCTTTTTGCTTGTATCTCTGGTTCAGATGCTGCGGACGCTGCTGCGATTAGTCGTGTGACCTACAGCCGCTTGTTAGAAAAAGGTTATCCACCTTCGTATGCAAGTGCGCTTATTGCTGCTGGTGCTTGTACGGGTATTTTGATTCCGCCATCCATTGCCTATATTGTTATTGGTTTGGTTTTGGGTATATCTGCTTCAACACTGTTTACAGCTGCGATTGTTCCAGGCATTGTCATTCTTTTAACTATTATGATTACCAACATTATTGTTAATCAAGTTGAAGGCTATGAAAGCTCAACTGGTGGCTTTAATTTCAGAACTTGGTTAAGTACGATGTGGGATGGCAAATGGGCACTCATGATTCCTGTAATCCTTCTAGGTGGTATTTATGCTGGTATCTTTACGCCTGCAGAAGCAGCAGCAGTAGCAGTACTTGTTTCAATCGTTGTTGGTATGCTGCAAAAAACATTAACCTTATCTGACTTTCCAAAAATGCTTGAGAACTCAGCAAAAATCAACGGTGTTATTTTGCCAATTATTGCTTTCTCACTACCCCTTGCACAAGCTTTGGCCGTACTTGGGATTCCACAAGCCTTTGTTGCCTTCATGACTTCAATCACTACAAATCCTGTACTTCTAACACTGGTTATGATTGGTATTTTGATTATTGCTGGATGTTTCCTAGAAACCACACCAAACATTGTAATTCTTGCACCTATCCTTTTACCACTTGCTACAGATGTCATCGGCATGGATCCAGTGCATTTCTGTATCACGATGGTTACAGCGCTTGGCGTTGGGTTTATTACCCCACCGCTTGGTTTGAACATCTTTGTGGTTTCGAGTATTACAAAAGTACCGATTATGCCAATTGCAGGACGTGCAATTCCTTTTGTACTTTCTATGCTTATTGCAGTTTTGGTCATTGCATTTATTCCACAGCTATCAATGGTGTTTATTAGATAGCACCACTAAATATCGCAAAATAGTTTGGAGCCAGTAAATAATCTTACTGGCTCTTTTCTGTGACATTCATTTCGCTAAAGAGGTAAACTATTCTATGAACGCATTAGTCTATACAGGAAGTAAAACTTTAAAGTATCAAGAAGAATCTCAACCAACTGCGCCAAGTGGTGAAGTGCTCATTCGTACAACAGCTTCTGGCATCTGCGGTTCAGATATGCATGCATTTTTAGGGCATGATGCAAGACGTGTACCACCACTAATTCTTGGTCATGAAATTGCAGGTATCGTGGCAAGTGGCGAGCATGAGGGTAAAGCCGTAACCATTAATCCTTTAGTGAACTGTCATACCTGTAGCTACTGTTCAGAAGGGCGCAGCAACCTTTGCCCTAACCGCACCATGCTTGGTATGAATCGTGCTGGTGGTTTTGCTGAGTACGTTAGTGCGCCACTAACTAACTTAGTTTTTGTAGATGACTTAGCTCCTGAAAAGATAGCCTTAGCTGAACCAACAGCAAATGTCATTCATGCTTTACGACTGGTTCAAAATGTACTTTGGCGACCTTTAGCTGAAGCTAAAACTCTGGTTATCGGTGGTGGTGCTATCGGCATGTTAAGTGTTCTATTCTTAAAAGCTTATGGGGTCACAGACATTACCTTAAGTGAGACAAGTAGTTTAAGACGAAGTAACTACGAAAACATGTCTAACTTAGAGCTTAATAATCCTATAGAAAATAAATTAGATAGCGATAGTTTTGACCTTGTGCTTGATGTCGTCGGCATAGAAGCAACAAGAGCAAGTGCTATTGACACTGTAAAACCTGGTGGCGTGATCATGCATATTGGTCTAGGCAATGGCACAGGACAAATGGACGCACGTAAACTGACGCTTGGTGAGATAAGTTTTTTAGGAAGCTATTGTTACACCATGACAGATATGCAACAGGCTATTAAATTTCTAGGCAATGGCAGTCTAGGTTCGCTAGATTGGCTCGTGACTATGCCACTATCAGAAGGTCAAGCAGCCTTTGATGCACTGCTTGCTGGCGAGATTGCCTCACCAAAAATAGTTTTGATTCCCTAAGTTTTATAATTTCTAAACCTAAATGGGCGTAACACCTTTTTTCAAAATGATGTTCCCATACTTTGCTGTCTCCCCTGTCATAACGATGGCAAAGGCATTTTTTGCTCGCTCGTAAAACGCAAATCGTTCTACCTGCTCTATGGTTGGCGTTTCAGGATAGTACTTGTTAATCACCTCACGGTAAGATTGTGCAACTGTTGGATCGGCACTATCACCTTCCACTGCTTGCATCATGGCTACTGGGCTATCTACTAAACTATCGAGAA
>CALHRJ010000350.1 GCA_938038395.1 uncultured Deinococcales bacterium
GGTGATGTTTCAGAACTTACCAAAGGTCAACAGGTTTTAAAACTACATTTTAGACACGACACGATAGATGCGATTAGTCTCAGTAAAGTACTCGAAGATTTACCTGTCTACATGACGTGGCATGAAAATATTTTGCTGGAAGTCATGTCTGAAGGGGTTAATAAAAAAGCAGCTATAGAAAAAATTGCAACTGACTTTGGCATCGCTCAAAATGAAACTGCAGCTTTTGGCGATGAGCACAACGACATGCAGATGCTCTCTTGGGTAGGTCACAGCGTAGCAATGGGCAATGGTAATCCTGACGTTCAAGCTATGGCAGATTTTGTAACTGGTAGCAACCTGGATGATGGTGTTGCTCAAGTGCTTGAAAGCTGGCTCTAAAAACTTATGGAAAATTATGGCGACTAAGTATCTAGCCCTAGATGTTGGGCAGGTTCGCATTGGACTTGCAATTGGAGAAGAGAATTCTTCTTTTGTGTTTGGTCGTGGTTATATAACTAGGGTAAACCTAGCAGAAGACATCGCATTAATCAAAGAAAAAATGTTAGACTGTTCGGCAGATATATTAGTTCTAGGACTGCCTTTACGGCAAGATGGTGAAGACTCTCAGCAAACTACAAATGTTAGGGACTTTGCTAAAGCTTTGGAAGAAGCTTTTAAAGATGATGATGTTGAGATTGTCTTTCAGGATGAGCGTTATAGCAGTAAAGTCGCAGAACAGCATTTGCGCTCGAGCGGCCTCAGCAAGAAGAACCGCCGAGAAAAAGGTTTAGTAGATGAAGCTGCTGCAAAACTTATATTAGAGAGTTATCTTAAGATTGAACCACTATTTTAGATGCTTCATCCTGAAGCTGCTGCAAAACTCATTTTAGAAAGTTATCTTAAGATTGAACCACCATTTTAGATTTTTCAGAGCTCCCTCAGAAAGCTAAGGATAAGATTCAAAACCATGAAAGCAGATAAAGCTAAAGACCTTACAGTAGAAGAATTAAACGATGAATGGGATGAAGAAACATCTTCCTCAAAACCACAAAATCGTTGGCTCAGAAATATTCTTCTTAGCCTTCTTGTTCTCGTTCTTTTAGCACTAGGTACTGTAGGCGCTGCTTTCCTATTTGTAAAACAATCACTCTCACCAGTTTTAGCTCAAAACACATCTACCGAAGCAACAGCTATCGATACAAGTACTCCAGACTTTCAAGGTGTTGAATTTGAAGTTAAACCAGGTTGGGGTGCAAACCGAGTGGCTAATGCGCTTGAAGCAGACGGTTTCATTAAAAATGCTCGCATATTTTCACTCTGGCTACGCTACAAAGAATACGACCGCAGCATAGGTGAAGGTCTTTACTACATCAGTCCCAAAATGAGTTCTATGGAAATTGCCGAAGTCTTAAAAGAGGGTGGTCAACCTAGAACCAAGCGAGTCATCATACCTGAAGGTTTTAGAACTATAGACATAGCAAAGCGTCTAAATGAATCTGGCTTTGGTAGAGAAAAAGACTTTATATACTACATGCGTAATCCAAGCATCTTAAAAGAAAGTCTTGATGCCGATTATTTACCAGATGATGGCAGTCTAGAAGGCTACCTCTTCCCAGCTAGCTATGACATTCCACACGACGCAGATAGCTTGCAAGCTTTGAGTCAGATGGTTCGTCGCTTTGAAGAAGAGATGGATCTAGAAACCTTAGAGAAAGTCAATAATTTAGGTTTAACAAAAAAGCAGTGGGTGATACTTGCGAGTATTGTGCAGTCAGAAGCTGGGTCGGAAGAAGAAATGCCAATTATTACAGGTGTGTTCTTAAACAGGCTCGAGCTCGGCATGGCATTTCAATCTGATCCAACTGTTGCCTACGGTTTAGGCAAAGACCTTACAGAGCTAGACCGCTCAGCAGGTGACTTTACCGAAGCAGCCGACCATCCGTGGAATACCTACACTCGCCCTGGTTTTCCTGTGGGTCCAATCAGCAATCCAGGCAACGCAGCACTACAAGCTGTGTTAAACCCTGTTCGACTAAATCCAGATGGTCAAGAATATCTATATTTCTTACATGGTAGAGACGGTAACTTTTATCCAAATATCTCTTTTAATGACCACGACAGAGATGTGTCCAGATATCTACGTTAAGTATCTATTCTAAATAGTTCTGTAATTAAAATAGTTCTATAGTCCTCTATCAGGATAAAGTGCTACACTAGCAGCACCAATAACCCCAGCATCGGTACCAAGCTTAGCAAGTTCAATCTCTGCTTGCGGATAACCCTTACTATAGTGTTCATAAGCAGTACGAACTCTAGATAAGTAAAATTCCCCCTGACTACTAATGCCACCACCGATTACAAAACCCTCAGGGTCGAACACTTTTTGCAAATTAGACATGCCAATACCTACAAAACGTGCAGAATTATCAATTATCTTTAATGCTTTATCTTCGCCATCACGCGCACGTTGAAAAAGCTCGCGCGCGCCCATATCATCATCATGATAGCTATAGCGTGCTTCACGCTCCATAGCACGACCTGCTGCAATTGATTCAAGCGTACCGTGGTGACTATCACCACCAAGTGGTCCATAAGGCAGCATCGTCATGTGACCCATTTCCCCGGCTGAACCATGTGCCCCGTGAATAATTTTATTGCCTATATAAAGTCCAGCACCAATACCTGTAGACACCGTGATGTACACACTACTTCGCCAATTATGCGCTGCACCATAAAGGTGTTCAGCAAATCCTGCTGCATTGGCATCATTTTCCAGCGTCACAATCTTATTTAACCTTGCTTGCATTTCTTTAACGACAGGTGCATTTTCTAAATTTGCGATGTTTGGTGCAAAGACTATTTTTCCTTCTCGCAAATTAAGCGGACCTGGTGAACCAAGTCCCACAAGTTCAACATCAGGATGTTCTTCTAACAATGGTTTAGCCGCATCTGCCATAGCATCGTAAAGCGCTACTGGGTCATGTTGTGGGGTTGCTAAACGGTTGGTTGCTAGGATTTTACCTTCTTCAACAACTGCTGCCAATATTTTTGTGCCACCAAGGTCAATCCCTAACGTTTTCTTTGCTATTTTCATGTATTAACTCCCACAAGTTGTTGTTTATTTATAGATAAAACTGAATATTCACTACAACTCAAACTGCCTTACATACTAAGTATTAAGTTGATTATATTCAAGGAAGTTATTAGATTTCTAATATTTCTCTCACTTTAATAAAGATACATCAGATTTAAGACTGTATTTTGGGTCTTTATTGGGAAATATTTAGAGAATGAAGTGATGTCTTTTATGAGTGGCAACAAATTCTCAAAACTCCATCAGAGAGGCATTAATTTCATCAATGTGTTACACAAATAGTACAAAGTTTTAGTTAAGGCACACACTTATTTAGTCCATAAATGAGTTCAATCTTACCCTTAAAACCAATTTTCTCATAAAAGCCTAGTTAGAATAGAACGTATAAGGCAAAATGCTTTGAGGCATGAGGTCTTGAGAAGTAAAATCAGATTCGAAATACACGAAAAAATTCTAATAAAGAGGAAACCGCTTATTATGACCGCAGCAAAACGCAAATCATTTATTATTCCTACAGTTATCATCTCAATCATTGTGATAGCTGCTCTAACCACTGGTCTTTGGCTAAACGCTGTTCAGGAAATTTCTGAAAATAGTCCTGTAGAAACCATAGAAGTTAGTCAAACTCACACTCATGAAATCGCAAAACTAGAAGACGCAGCTGACCTCGTACCAGAAGGCTACGAGCTTGTAGAATTTATCAGCGAAGAAAAAGTACAAGTTTTCGAACAAGCTGAACAAGTTCTTGAAGAAGGTGTTGACTATGGCGCAATCCTAGTCAGCAGCAAAGGCCCAATGGTCATTGACCTTCTTGAAGATGCACCTAATACCATTAACAACTTTGCTTTCTTAGCACTAAACCACTACTTCGAAGATATCGTTTTCCACCGTGTACTTGAAGACTTCATGGCACAAACAGGTGATCCAACAGGTACAGGCACTGGTGACCCTGGTTATAAGTTTGATGACGAGTTCACTGCTGAACAAACACACTCGGAAAAAGGCATCTTGTCAATGGCAAACTCAGGACCAAATACCAACGGTTCACAGTTCTTCATCACCTTCCAAGAAACTGCTTTCCTTGATGGTCGTCATGCTGTATTCGGTAAAGTTACCGAAGGTCTAGATATTCTAGATGTTATCCAACGGATCGACCCAAGCAACAGCGGTCCTGGTAACCCAGACGCAATACTTAAACTAAACGAAACTGTTGCAGATGCTAGTGCTAAGGGTTTTGACCTAAACGGTGATTTCGAAACAACCATCGAAGATTACATCACTGAAACTTTAGGCGCAATGTCTGTGTTCCAACAGCAGTTTGAACTTGATGGTTTTGATGCTGTTCATGGTCGTATTGGTAGTGACGATGCAATAGGTCTATGGAAACCAAAAGGTGATATTGACCATAT
>CALHRJ010000351.1 GCA_938038395.1 uncultured Deinococcales bacterium
AGTTGTTTGCTTGAATTTGAGTCTGGCAAGGTTGCTACGCTTATGACGAGTTTTGATGTTTGGTCTTCACAAGTGCCGAGGATTGAAATTTATGGTAGTGAAGGTACCTTGAGTGTGCCAGACCCGAATACTTTTGACGGACCTGTACTCCTTCGTAAAGCTGGTGAAGATGATTGGACAGAGCTCGAGCTCACCCATAGCAACTACACCAGTAACATGCGTGGCTTAGGCGTCGCAGATATTGCTCACGCCTTACAATCTGGTCGCCCACACCGTGCTAGTGGACAACAAGCACTCCATGTTTTGGATGCAATGGAAACAAGTCTTAAAGCGGCAGCGGAACGGAAATTTCTAGATTTATCAACGTTTACCACAGTGCCCAAAGCTATGAATCCAAGCCTCTTAGAAGGGGAACTAGATAGTTAAGTTGAGTAATTAACTGCCTCAAGAAAAATATCACAAGCAAGAAAAATCGTGAAAATATTCACTTAATAGTGAAACTGCGGCTCTTTTAGTTAAATAAAGACCTAATGTAAAAAAATTCAAACATAGAAACCAAAAATCGCCAAAACCACGATTGAATGACATTGATGCTTAGTATTAAGCCAATGTCATTTATTTTTTTCAAAAGCCTGATAAACTGAGTTGTGCAAGTTGCAATCCGTGTCCTATTACCACTGCCCTTACCACCCTTTGACTATCTGACACCATTTTCAAAAGATACTCAAGAAGCTAACGCTCTTCCAAAAGTAGGCTCTAGAGTCGTTGTTCCTTGGCAACAAGGTATTCGTCTTGGACTGGTAGTGGGGCATAAAGACATTCGTGGGGGAGAGGGTCTTACATTGCGTGAGGCTATTGCAGTTTTAGACTCCGATAGTTTTATCTCTGCAAACTCCATTAATTTAATTGAGACAATTGCTGATTATACCTGCACACCCGCAGGTGTAGTCCTAAATCAACTTATACCTGTCGGACTCCAGTTAGAACTCAAACATGAAGTCAAAGCAATTGCCGAAAATTCTGAAGCAAACTCATCAATCCCAAGTGATCGTTGGACTATGGCTGAAAAAGTCTCTACCAAGGATTTAGAATTTTTTCGGCAACAGGGTTTAATCGAAGAACGCATCACAGAACTAAAACCGCAAACTCAAGTGATGGTTCCACTCAAAGCTGTTGATAAATCATTAGAGGGTAAAGCGCAAATCAATCAGCGGTTAGCGCTTGAAGCTTTGCATAAAGCTGGTTTTGTTGCTAGTGGAAGTGAACTAAGCAGGCTTGCAAATGTACCCGAAAGTTCAGTCAGAACTTTAGTTAAGAAAAATTATGCTGGCTATGAACAACGAGATGCTGAACCACCACCCTTACTTACTTTTCCACCTATAGACTTTCCAAAAACTGCTAGTGATGGGCTTGCGTCTAGTAAAAACTTCGATAACATCAGTGGCGGTAATAGGGTAGACCGCTTAGTTGCTTTATTGCCAAAGATAAAAGCCTACCTTGAAGTCAAAAAGCAAGTTTTAATACTTGTGCCTGAAAGTATTTTTGTAGAAGAGACAGCTAGCTATTTAGCATCTCAAGTACCTACTTTTAGCATAAGTGGTGAAGCAAAAGATAGACAACGGTTAGCACTCTTTGAAGAATTAGAACTTGCCTCAGTTCAAAAACAAGGGTGTGTTTTGGTAGGTACTTACTTGGCTTTGTTAGCACCACTCAAAAATTTAGGCATGATTGTTGTATTAGAACATGGTAGCGGAAGCTATAAGTTACAGGCTGGAAGTCGAATTTTTATTCCTAAGGCGGCTGAATTTTTAGCAAATATTTCTAAAGTACCCTTAGTCTTAAGTGACGCGCTTGATACACCTGAAATGCTGCACAGGAGTATTGAAAAAGCTTCACAAGAAAAACGCAGCTTTATAGCCAGCAATAAACAACGTTTGCATATAGTTGATTTGAATACTACCAAGGATTGGCCGCTCAGTGCCGACCTAATTCGAGTACTAAAACAGATAGATGAGCGTAATCGTCAAGCAATTATATTAAGTCCAAGAAGAGGATTTTCAGCTGCAATACGGTGTATTAATTGCATGTGGATGGCTGAGTGTCCTAATTGCGATTTATCTTTACGCTATCACCGAAAAAATTACGAACTTCGTTGCCATCAATGTGGACATAAAGAAACGACGCCTGATATGTGTCCATCCTGTGGTCAAACTGGTTTAAACCCAACTCGCGCTGCGGGTACGCAGTGGATTGTTGACGCGATTCGTAAACTATTTCCAGAACAAAACATTCTAAGGTTTGATAATGATCAGAAAGATGACTTATCGCCACTGTACGCTGGTGAGTCAGGCATTTTAGTTGCTACTACTGCAATCATGCGACAGCCTCCACTACCAAATATTTCGTTAATTGCTCATACTTTGTTAGACACTCACTTTGAGCTAGGCGATTTTAGGGCTAGTGAATCACTTTATAGACTATTGTTGAATTTAGCTGAACTAGCGCCAGATAAACGACCTTTAGTCTTGCTACAGAGCTTTCAGCCTGAACATCCTGTACTGCAATCGTTTCAAGAGGAAGATAGTGAAGTCTTTTTAGACAACTTACTAGCTAGACGCAAACTCTTTGGATATCCACCTTTTAGTTCCATGGCGAAAGTTCAACTTACGGCTAGGAATGAAGCTGCTGCTAAACAGGCAAGCAGTTGGCTTGCAAATGCCTTGATCACTCAAGGAGCAGAAGATGCTGAATTACTTGGCCCAACGCCAGCACCAGTTTTACGATTAAAAGGTCAGTATAGCTATCAACTCTTCATAAAAACAACTGATTTTGATAGGTTGAAGCATTTATTACAACCAGCAATTCATTTTCGGGGTGCAGCTCGAGTACGTATTGATATTGACCCACGGGAAATGCTTAGCTTCCTTGATGAATAACAATGGCAGGTTAGCTGTGCTGCATCTAAGTACTATTTTTACTGTTTGACGCTGTTTCAAATTGTTAGTAACTAATAAAGCTTTGATTATTTCAAATCTAATATGTCTAAGAAGCCTTTGAACTACAAGGCTCTTCTCGAAGGTTTGCTATGAATACTATACTATTCTGATAATTCTTAAACGAACTCTTCATAATAGTTAATCCAAAAACGCTAACGAAGCTCTAACATCTTGTCTATCAGTAGTCATCGTCTACTCAGGAGGTAGATGTTTGATGCATATTCTTATTTTGATAGGGAAGAGGTCAATTCATTATACCTTAGAGTCAAAATAGGTCTATTGAATTAAACTATTGCTAATCATGTTTATAGAGCAATATATGGAGCAATAGCTAAATAACTAAGAAATGAACAAACTTATAGAAAAAGTACTATCCAATGATTTATTCAAAGCAAGCTTTGAATAAATCATTATCTGGCAAGTTCATTCTTAAAGGGAGAGGGTTAGGTTTATGATGTACAAGTCTAAACAACAACAAAGAATACTATTTAAGATCTTTGTTGTAACAGTATTTATGGTTTTATTAACAGCTTGTGGTGGTGTTGATCAAGCGAATAAGGATGCTAACAAAGGCACGCAAGTACCCACAGTTAGCCAACCAGTTGAATTTAGCGACGATACATTGCACGATCACGCAGCAGCATATCCAACTTTGATGGGTGTATCAACTACGGCACCAGAACTCTATACAACAGCAGCAATAGATGAACCAAGCATTGTTGTAAGTAAAGGGTTAAGAACCCAAGCAGCCAATCCAAGTTCACCGCTCGAGCTGCGAATGTTACTCATCGCAGCCATTGAAGATGATCCTGGTCTAGAAGCTATGAAAAAACTTTTAGATTCTACAGGCACACCCTATGATGTTTTCATAGCAAGTACAACACCGTTAACTGAAGCAAGTCTTATGCGTAATGCTACAACAGGCAAGTACCAAGGTATTATTTTGTCAAATGCAGCACTTACCTACGATACAGGTGGCGGAAACTTCTTAAGTGCCTTTACACCAGCAGAATGGAACACACTTTGGCAATACGAGCGTGACTTAGATGTACGTCAGGTCGCTCTATTTACAAATCCAACTGCTTTTCCAGAAGACTATGGCATTCGTTCTTTAGCACCAGTTCCTACAACCGACGCAGCACCTTTAAACATGATTGTTAGTGGTCCTGGTCAGGCAATTTTTACATCAATCAAAGCTGGCGCTGTTATTCCTATCAAGAATACCTTTACCTATCCGTCAGAATATTTCAGCACTATTGGTACCTTAGCTACACCTATTTTGCAAGATACCACTGGCAGAATTCTAGGTGTACTTAGTCCATCAAATGATGGTCGTGAACGTATGGCAATTATGATGGGTCATAACCCTTCGCTTTTGCACACACAACTGATTGGCTATGACCTACTGCGTTGGGTGACGAAAGGTGTTTTTGTAGGTGAACGCCGTGTCTATATGAATATAGATGTTGATGATTGGTACTTAACCAGTGATTTGTGGAACCCAGCGACCAACTCAAACTTTCCTTTTGAAGTAGCCAACTACAGAATTACAGCGAAGGATGCTTTGGCAACACGCGACGGCATCATAGATTTACGTAATCGTTTTGGCGTACCAAGCCTAATTTATAATCAAGTCTATAATGCTTCCAAAGCTATTCCTACTGCACAATCAAACTGTAGTCCAACAGCTACTTTAAGTGAAATAACCTTATGTTTAAATGATTTCTTTTATTGGGTTAGCCATACCTATACGCATGCTGAAATGGACTTTTTGACCTACGCACAGTCTCGAGCTGAATTTGACCAAAATACAAATTTTGCTCAATCTATACAGCTCAACACAGACAAAAAGTTCCTTGTTACAGGTAAAGTATCGGGTCTAGGTTGGTACCGCATTGCAGATGCGCCAGCTGGTGCTACTTGTGTAGTTGACCAAGTACTTACCGATGAATTCTGTCAGTTCGGCTTAGGTGCCTCAAATGTTGAGATGCTCCGTGCAGCCAAAGATTCAGGTATCCGTTATTTATCAGCAAACCGTGGTTGGAAAACTCACGAACCACCTTGTCCTAACTGTGGTTTTGCACACCCACTTGATAGTGATATCTTTATGATTCCACGTTGGCCAACAAATATTTTCTTCAATACAAAAGAGCCTGTTGGAAATACAAGCGAGTTCAATCACTTTTATGGTCCAAACGGAAAAATCCGTAAGCCAGATGGTACATCGTTCTTTCCTGCTGACAAAACTTGGGAAGAAATCATCGATTTCGAATCTGATCTAACCTTTACGCATATGATGGATTTCTCAGCCTATCCACACTTCTTCCATCAAAATAACCTCTTTGAATATGCACCAGGCCGTCACCTGATTTACACATGGTTAGAAGCAACATTAACCAAATACAATCGTTACGCTACCATGCCTGTAATTAGTCAAAATTGGCCACAGTTAACCCAAACTATTGAAGAAAAAACAAGTGCATTTTTTGCTAAACCAGTTGCAACATGGAACCGTTCAAATGCATCGGTAAATATTCAATCTGCCACAGGTGGTACTGTTTTTGTTACAGGTGTGAACTTCACGGGAGCCTCAACTTTTAACTACAATGGTGATGGCATTAATAAGCTCAGCCTAACAGCAAACCAAAGTAAAACTGGAACAGCAATCCTTCCGCCAGTAGCACCACCACCTCCGCCACCTACAGGCAATATTCTTACAAATCCAAGCTTTACTGACACAACTGCATGGAGTAACTGTGGCAATGCAAACAGCTTCAACATTGCAAATGGAAACCTAAACATCAATGCAGGTGCCTGTGTATTTCAAACTGTAGAGGCGACTGCAAATACTACATATACACTTAGCTGCTTAGCAAAGTCTGATGGTACAAGCTGGAATACGCTAATCATTAGTGCATTAGATGCAAACTGGAATAGTCTTGGGCAACTTTTTACAACCAATGCTAGCCCAAGTTTTCAGCAAATTGCTGTTTCCTTAGCAACTCCAAATGGCACTTCTCATATTGCAGCAAGTTTCTATAGCGAAGGTCAAGCAACTTATGCTGAGTGTGACATTAGGATCGGTAATGTACCACCGCCACCACCGCCTCCGCCACCACCGCCGCCACTACCCCCTGTACCAACAGGTAATCAACTTCTAAACCCAAGTTTTACTTCAACTGCTAATTGGGGTAACTGTGGTCCTGCAAATAGCTTTAACATCTCTGCGGGTAATCTAAATATATTACCAGGAGCTTGTATATTCCAAACTGTTGAGGCCAGCCCGAACTTGAATTACACACTAAGCTGTAATGCCAAGGCAGATGGTGTTTCATGGAATACACTTATTCTTAGTTCTTTAGATGCAAATTACGTTAAAATCTCAGAAGCCTTTGTACCAAATACAAGTACGACTTTCCAAAGCATTTCAGTGCCATTAACTGCAGCAAGCAATGCAAAATATATGGCTGTTGGATTCTATAGTGAAGGTCAAGCAACGTATAGTGAATGTAGCCTGATTCCAACACAACCAAATACAGGTACGAACTTGCTTGAAAATGGAAGCTTTGATAGTCCAGCTAATTGGTCAAACTGTGGTGTTGCAAGTGCCTTTAACATAACAGGAGGAAACTTAAACATTAGTACAGGAGCGTGTGTTTATCAAACAGCACCAGCAAGTGCTGGCTCAACTTACACACTTAGTTGTAAAGGTAAGGCAAATGATGCCAACTGGAGTACCCTTATATTGAGTGCATTAGATGTAAACTATCAGCCGCTTGGGCAAGACTTTGTTCCACTGGATACAAACCTGTTAACACGCAGTGTCACTGTAGCAGCGCCAGCAGGCACAGCACATATGGGCGTTGGCTTTTATACTGAAGGCAGTTCAACGTATGAATCATGTTCTTTAGGTGCAACAGGTCTTCAACCAACTGCAGTAGCTTCAAGAGCTGAATGGATGATTCCTACTATTGATTATAGTCCAGAGTAAGTAAGTACTTTAGATCAATTGTTTAACTGAGTGATGATCAACGTCACTCAGTTTTTCTTTTGGGCTTAATTGTTATTGGTTTTATGGACACATGGATTTCGAAACCTAAACACGTGTTAAAATATCGCAAGAAGAATCTGTAAGATTCCACGGTTTTCTTTTGAAAAGAGTTTTAAACCATGAGTGTTCGCAAAATCATTCACTTAGACATGGACGCCTTTTATGCATCCGTTGAACAACGTGACTTCCCAGAGTTGCGGGGTAAAGCTATAGCGGTAGGTAGCGAAAAGAACAGAGGCGTTGTTGCGGCTGCGAGTTATGAAGCTCGCAAGTTTGGTGTTCGCTCTGCCATGCCCTCATCGCAAGCAGCTAAACTCTGCCCACATCTTATTTTTATGCCACCAAGATTTCCTGTTTATAAAGAAGTTTCTAGAGAAGTCCGGGAAGTCTTTTATGGCTATACGGATTTAGTTGAACCGCTTAGCTTGGATGAAGCTTACCTTGATGTGACAGAACCAAAAAAAGGGCCACTTTCAGCAATCCTTTTGGCTAAATCTATTAAAGCGGATATTAAAGAGTCTACCCAATTAACTGCTTCCGCAGGTGTGGCAGCAGGAAAGTTTTTAGCAAAAATAGCATCTGGCATGAATAAGCCTGATGGTCTAAGTGCAATTTTGCCACATCAAGCGGAAGACTTTATATCACAGCTAAAGATAGAAGATTTTTTTGGTATAGGTAAAGCAACTGCAGCGAAGATGCATCAGTTAGGCATATATAATGGGGGAGACTTGCGACGACAATCACTGGAGGTATTAGTTGAGAATTTTGGGAAAGCTGGTTGGCGCTACTATGACTTAGCTAGGGCAATAGATGATCGTCCTGTAAATCCAAATAGGGAAACTAAGTCTATAAGTGCAGAAACTACCTTTACAGATGACACAACGGACTTACGCTTTCTTGAAGATAAACTCCGCAAGTTAAGTACTTCGGTATCGCAATCTTTAATGAACAAAAATTTTTATGCTAAGACAATTGGAATAAAATTGAAGTACCATGACTTTGTGATTAAGACTCGCTCTGAAAGTCGAGAACCACTTCAAGAAGCGGTTGATTTGTACCGTATTTCAAGACATTTATTACATAAAGACCCTTTAGAAAGTCCGTTGAGACTTATTGGGCTAGTTGCATCAAATTTAATCCCTGCCAGTGATATGAACCAGCAGGGAGAACAATTGCGTTTAGATTTTGGGTTATAAATTATTTTGTACTTATTCGTCTACTGTGCCACTTGTGACTGTACCCGTTACTGAGTCACGTGGTTTTGAAGTGAGCAAGTAAGTCATGTCAGTTTGATGATAGACCCCTTTTTCGTCATACCAAAAAATGTAATAGCCGCCTGCAGCATTGCCACCATCAGAGAGTTTTGCTGATGAGCGTGTGACTTTGCCATTGACTTGACCGTTATACATTTCCTTGCCGTCCAATGAATACAACGTGATGTACATTTTCTGGCCAGTGAAGTCTTGGATTTGACGTCTAAGACGGTTTTGTGTTTCGTTACGACAGCCACTCACAATAAGGACTAAACTTAACAGCGCAATTGCTACGATTAGTTTATATTTATTTGACTTTATATTTAACATTTAGCATGTCTCCTTCTATGACTAAGTACCACTAATTACTAGTAAGTACCTAAATTGTACTAACATAGTTTGAGGCTATGTACCTCGTCTAACCTTTCATACCATTTCTAATCGGAGCTGTCTTCAATCAAAAGGTCTAAGTTAAAAGAATTCTTAAACGTTAAGGGGTTGATTCCCGAAGGCTCGAGCCTCACACTAACCCCATTATCAGGCGGCTTTTGGAATAGCGTCTACCGTGTTCAAATCCAATCTTCATCTGCTTCCAACGACTGGATAGCTAAATGCATGCAGCCCAGTAATGATGGTTACCGACTCTATCCAAACTTACCAAAAGATGAAGTCAAAGCCCTACAATTGTTATCAGGACTTAAGATTGCACCAGAGTTTTTAGCGTATTATCCTGCTGGAGAAAGTTATTCAGAGGTACTAATCTATAACTTTGCAAAAGGTCAAATGCTAACAAAGCAGTTAAGTACTGAAGATAAAAAACCTATTTTGACAAAAGCAGCTGAATTGTTTGCAATACAACATGCAGTCACATATAACTCTGCTGATTTTCGCCATTTACCGCAAGACCCAAAAGGAATGATTGCTTTAGCAGAAAAATTCCTACTTGAGCCAACGATTAACTTGTCAGAAAGTAAAAATGTAAAACATCTTCATAGCTTTCAATCACTTCTAAAGAACAAGCCCAAGACCGTGACCGAACAACCAGCATTTCTTCATACTGATGCATGGGCGGGTAATATCGTTCTTGATAGGGATACAGGAATTCTTAATTTGATCGATTGGCAGTGTCCTGCTATCGGAGATGCTTCGTTTGATTTATGGACATTTGCTTACTCTGGTTTTAATTACTTAGTAGGGGAGAGTATATACAATCCAAATGAGATTTCATACTTTATTGATACATATAGTTCTTTGACAGGTGACACGAGCATTCAAGAACGATTGGATTATTTTGCACCTTACTATAGCTATCAAATAGCTGCGCATTGCTGTCAACGCATTATTGCTTTAGCTTTAGAGAACCCAGAAGCGAGTGTGGCTTATCAACATGTTTTAGATCATCAATTCAGTAGCTTGGAGCAAGCAACCCTATGAACAAAATCAACTTATATCTTCACACCTATAGCTTAAGATTTCATTTGGCGCATCAAGAAGGTTTTGATGTCCATGCATTTATTGAACGCGCTGCCAACGAAGGTTTTGATGGGGTTAGCATCAGCGCAAACGATAGTAATTATCGTCATCTTAAAGGTATCGAAGCTGAGCGATTGGATGCAATTCGTGATCGTATTCAGGACTTTGATTTGCTATGTGATTTAGATACAAGTCATACAGAGCCTGAGCATTTGAAGAAAATGTTAGGTGTTGCCAAATCGATTGGTGCAGATAAATTGCGTACCTATACTAAATATACTGGTACACCAGAAGAAATGATTTCGCAGACAATCGTTGACCTTAAAGAGGTTGCACCTGTTGCTGAAGATTTAGGCATTACTGTGATGCTGGAAAATCACGAAAGCTTTACAGGAAGTGAAATAGCTGAGGTTCTTAGTACGGTGGATAGTCCACAAATAGCAGCCCTCTATGACTATGGCAATTCACAGATGGTTTTAGAAGACCCCCTTGATTGCTTAGTCGCAATGGCATCCTTTAGTCGTTCGGCGCATTTAAAGGACCATGTAACTGTCAAAGCAGAACATTCACCAGATAGACAATTATCTATATTAGGTGTACCAATAGGCGAGGGCTACTTAGATATCGAGGAAACAACTAAAAGATTAGTTGAGGTTGGTTGTACAAATATTGTCTTTGAAAATTCGTGGGGCTATAGGGCACCTGTTAGAGAAAGTCGTAAAACAAAAGAGGGTTTAGCAAAGCTTGGCAAAGGTAGTTTCGGCTACGCAGATGCCCCCTTTACAAATGAGCGTTACTTGTTGGAATGGGAGGGGCTCGAGCCAAGCCAACTTATCCAACAAGAGCATGAAGCACATCTGCGTAGTCTCCAATGGTTTAGAAACCTACTTACAACGATGTATAGTGTTAATACTTAAGCAGCAACTGCCGTGCCATAACTATCAGAATCATCAGGCGTTACAATGTCAACCAAAACATCTACAACATCGGGGTCAAAATGAATGCCACGTTTACTCTTCAATAGCGTCAAGACTTCTTCTTTGTTCCATGCTTGTTTGTAGGGGCGATCATTGCTAAGTGCATCAAAAACATCTGCAACTGCCACAATTCGTCCTTCTAAAGGAATGTTGTCGGCTACAAGGTTGTTGGGGTAACCATCGCCATTCCACTTTTCATGATGCGAAATCGCAATTCGCTGTGCCATGTTAAGCAGTTCAGATTCTGTGCCTGAAAGTAGCTCTGCACCGATTTGACAATGTTGCATCATCAGTTCTCGCTCTTCAGGGGTAAAACGACTAGGTTTAAGTAAAATACTATCTGGGATGCCAATTTTACCAAGATCGTGTAAGCGTGCTGCTTTTGAAATCAGTCCAACATAATCTTCTGGCATACCTAAACGCAACGCAATTAAAGCTGCGAGATTTCCTACGCGTTCGGTGTGCTTACCCGTGGTGTCGTCGCGGAATTCGGCAGCTCGAGCTAGACGTTCAAATATCTCATCGCTAGATTTATCAATCTGCTCATTTAAATTAGCTAAGTCGGCATTGGCTATAAGAAGTTCATCTGTACGATGTGCGACCAAGTTTTCTAAAAAGTGATTTTGAGACTGTGTTGTTTTATGAATTGCCTGTGCTTCTAACACATTAGACAAACGTAATGATACATCAATAGCATCATCAGTCAGGGTTATAAAATCTGTAATGCCACTATGAAGGGCTTTTTCTTTTATCGATGACAAAGATTCGTTAGCTGACCTTAAGTCAGCAGACCCTAAGGAATTTACCGCAGGCAATAAACCAACAATGGGCAGGTAGCTTTCAGAAAAAGTAGCTCGAATATTTTGTATGTGTTGACAATTAACTTCAAATTGTGTGTGGCTAAGGTCGAAAAATATTAAATCATAGTTGAAAATTTGTTTAAGAAAATGCTTGTCTAAGTGCTTACTTTCGGTATTTAGATTAAATAATCCAAAACCATAAAGCAATTCAGTTAAATATACAATGCTTGGCTCTAAAGCTGCAACGACTAATACATTTGCAGCGGCATAAGCCTTCAATCTATCGTTCACGAAAACTCCCTAAGTTTGGAGTTCCCTAATATTCCCTAAAAAACCTGTATGCTTTTTGTAGTTAAGGTACTTTCCCCAAAGCCCATTATTAGAAAGAATAACTCCTCCTAGTACAAACTACAACCCTAAACACATTACAAGGTCTAATCGAAAGTATGCAGCAATACAGCCAATCCTAAGTTATGAACTTATTAAAAGATGGTTTTTATATTCTAATATATAAGTAGTGAAAAGTTTAAATAAAGATAGTATGAGTTTGAGACTGGGTATCAGGGTATGCTCATATAAAGTAGTTGAAATATAAATCCTATAACAATAGTGAACTAAATTAATTATGATTTCAAACGTGAGTCCATCAAACTACATTATCGAAAAAATTAGTCATATTGCTGTTACGGTTGGCATGTTGTTGCTGGTTACTTCACTTGTATGGTGGACCATTTACTACGCCAAAGCAATAGAAGCTACCAAGCCATACGACGGTTCTTTACTTAGTGTTGTTGAGTGTCTTGGCTTTGGTACTACAAAGTGTGGGAGCTTAGAGACTGGTAATGAAATAGTTGGACCTTTCACTTTTTTTAGTGGTGAGGCTGAAGGGGAAGAGGCGGTGACTTGGTTAGAGTACGGGCTCGAGCTAAGCCGACCAGATGGCATCATCCCGTATCACTCCAGCCTCTTCTGGCTATCTATTTTCCTACTACTTTCAGGCTTACTTACCATAATTCTCCACAAAGACCTCAAGCTATCTAACTTAAGCAATAGTCATTTATTCACCGCATACCTATTGATACTCCCAAGCTTAGTTGGCTTTATCGTCTTTTTTCTACTCCCAAGCATCAATGCTCTGCAAATCAGCTTCTACAATTGGAACCTATTGCAACCACCAAAATTCGTTGGTTTAGAAAACTACCAAGATTTGTTTGCAGATAAGCGTTTTCTGCGAGCTATGCGCCTAACTTTTTACTACGTCCTTTTAACCGTGCCATTGCAAATGATTCTTGGGGTGGCGCTTGCAAACTTTCTAGATACAACTCGCAATAGACTTGCTAGCTGGCTCAGAAACATCATGGTGCTGCCTTGGTTGCTGCCTCCTGTGGTTGCTGCAACTATTTGGCTGGTCATGTTGCCAACTGTTATCAATACCTTCTTAGAGCTTGTTGGTATTGGCAAGCAACCTTTTTTTGCATCACCTAATCAAGTCTTAGCAACTATTGCAAGTATTAGCGTTTGGCAATACACAGGCTACTCAGCCATTCTCTTTTTAGCAGGATTGCAAAGTATCCCTAAAGAACTGTATCAAGCAGCAGCCATAGACGGAACAAATGCTTGGCAGCGGTTTTGGCACATTACAGTGCCACTACTGAGACCTACAACAGCTTTTGTGCTCATCACGTCACTCGTAACTTCGGTACAAGTTTTTGATACGGTGGCAATTGTTACAGGCACAGGACCAACTGGCGGCGGTCCTGTAGGTGCAAGCCGTGTCATCATGTTCTATATTTTTAATAAGATTTACAACCAAGCTTTTAAAATGGGCATGGCTACAGCAGCGTCAATCATCCTACTAATCATCTTAATTACAGCAGCCTTCTTACAACTACGTTTAGGAAAAGCAAATCGGTCAGACCTTGCAGATTTAACAGAACAATCATTCCCTACACTTGACATGGTTGGAAGCTTAACAAGCATTGGTTGGCAAAGACTGTTTAAACAGTTCTTTAAGTTTATGGCTGTTGCACTATGTAGCATTTTGATATTATTTCCAATGTACTGGATGTTTCGCTACGCCTTTACACACCCTGGCGATTCATTCTACGCCCAAAGCTATTTGATTCCTGCAAGGATTAGCTTTTTAAATTTTGCGAGAATTCTAGGTTCGGTGAACGAAAGTGGCGTTTTTCAGTTAGGGTCTGAGTACCTTGGCTACATGCGTAACTCAATCATTATTACGAGTGTTACCACAACCTGTAGTGTTTTCTTTAGTGCTACTGCTGCCTACGCTTTTGCAAGACTAAACTTTGTTTTTCGAGATGCTTTGTTCACGCTTTATCTAACTGCACTCATGGTGCCAGCTATTGTCCTGCTCATTCCAAATTTGGTCCTTGTCAAACAACTAGGTTGGATCGGTACCTTCGCTGGCATCATGGCACCAAGCTTACTCATGACACCCTTTGCAGTTTTCTTTTTAAGGCAGGCGTTTTTAAGTTTAAATCAAAGTATCGAAGAAGCGGCAACCTTAGATGGTGCTAGCAAACTTCGCTACTTTACACACTTTGCTCTACCCTTAGTTCAGGGTTCGGTATTTACAGTAGCGACTTTAACCTTTTTGATGAATTGGAATCAATATTTGTGGCCATTTTTTGTGGGCCGAAAAGAAGAAGTCCGTATGATTACGGTTGCGCTAGGCATGATGCGCTTTGACCGAACAGGTGTAATGGTTGTAGCAATGATATCTATAATTCCTGCGATGTTATTGTTCTTTTTATTAGGGTCAAAAATGGGGGAGACTGTGGCAGATAAGACTGGTGTTGGTTAAACGATATTAGGACACTACTGTGAAATGTATACACAATATTTGACTGCCAGATATCTAAACGCAATGTATCTAACCAATCAAAATTCAGCTCTATGTTAACTTTAATACATGACAAAAACAGCCCTAATCACAGGTGGTTCAAAAGGTATCGGTTACGCAGTTGCAGAATCTATGATCAAAGATGGCATGAATGTGTGCATTACATCTCGCAACGAAGCAGAAGTTAAAGAAGCTGCAGAAAAGCTCAATACACTTGGTGGCGGTAAAGCACTTGGTTTAGCATGCAATGTTCGCCACTTTGAAGAACAAGAAAAAGCAGTTGCAGCAATCCTAGCTGAATTTGGTTCTTTAGATGTGCTTATTGCCAACGCTGGTGTCGGCCACTTTGCCCCAGTAGATGAAATGACAATCGAACAATGGTCAGATGTTATAGACATAAACCTAACAGGTGTGTTTTACAGTGTGAAAGCATCTGTAGAAGCACTGAAGCAAAGTAAAGGTTTCATCATCACCATTAGTAG
>CALHRJ010000352.1 GCA_938038395.1 uncultured Deinococcales bacterium
ACATTGTTAAATAATTGCAATTTTACGGTAATCTACGCTAGGCTTTAACAAGTTGCATTTCTGTTTTTTATAATGACCGTGCATGCTAAATGCCAAGTTATCTAGTGGCTTGATTGGTATCTAGTGGCTTGTCTCGAAACAAACAGAACAGAATCAATGTATGGATTGCTAGACCAGATATTTGTGTTGACATCTCGTTGATATCCTTTTGGTTTAGCCGTTTAGTCTGTTTATCGATAATCTTGTTTCCACAAATAGCATTTCAAATTGAGAAAGCATAAAAAAAGAGCCGATTTGCACGGCTCTTAATTAGAAAGAGAAACCTTAAATGGTCAATCTTTAGGTTGTCAAAAGTTGCTTTTTTTCGTTGATACTAGCAAGAAGGGAATCAAATGATTTTTCAAAAGAGTCAACACCTGCTTCTTGAAGTTTATCCGTAATATCTGAAAGACTGATTCCAATATCTTCAAGCATTTCTAGTTGCTCTTTAGCATCTTCGATGCCTGCAATGAGCGTTGCTTCTGCAGTGCCATGGTCCATAAAAGCGTCTAGTGTTTTTGGTGGCACTGTGTTGACTGTATGGGCAGCAATTAGCGTATCAACATATAAGGTATCAGGATAGCTTGGATCTTTAGTGCTGGTACTAGCCCAGAGCGGACGCTGTACCATTGCGCCTGCGCTTGCTAGTGCATCCCAGTCATCGCCACTGAATGTTTCTTGGAAACGGTCGTATGCTGCCATTGCGTTTGCAATGGCTACTTTGCCACGAAGTGCAAGTGCTTCGTCTGTGCCTAGTGCATCAATCGCTGCGTCTACTTTGCCATCTACTCTACTAACGAAGAAAGAAGCAACAGAAGCGATTTTTGCTAAGTCATGACCTGCCTCTTTAGCTTTTTTAAGACCACGGATATAGGCACCTGCAACATCGTCATAGTGCTTAAGCGAGAACATCAAGGTTACGTTGATGTTGATGCCTTCGCCAATGAGTGTTTCGATTGCTGGAATGCCTGCTGGCGTTGCTGGAACCTTAATCATGATGTTTGGACGGTTCAGCGCAGCAAACAACATACGTGCTTCTTTTACAGTGCCGTCAGTGTCGTGGGCTAAGCGTGGGTCAACTTCTAAACTTACATAGCCATCTACTGCTTTACTATTTTCGTAGACTGGTAGCAAAATATCAGCAGCTTCGGCGATATCTTCAATTGCAAGTGCTTGGAAGATTTCAATATCGCTTTTGTCACTAACTTTGCTGATTGCACTATCATAATCGCTACTGCCTGAGATAGCTTTGTCGAAAATGCTTGGGTTTGAGGTAACGCCAACGACACCGTTATCTACTAACTCTTGTAATCCACCTGAATCTAGTAAGCTGCGGCTGATGTTGTCGTACCAGATTGATTGACCTAGTTCGTAAGTTTTATGTGCATTTGTTTTGGTCATAGTGCTCCAACTCTTTGTTATCCTTGTTTTTGAGGGCTCTTTTTAAGACCTCTTGAATAGTGTTTTTATAACGCATTAGATATGACTAATTGTGCATTTGTTTAAGGCCTGCACATATAGTGTTCGGTCTATTATACGGTAAATTATACCTGTGAAATGTCTCGTAATTGGCTTTGGTTAAGCAATTAAGTGTGCTTTATTTTGTAGTAAAATGGGTACACAAATAATTATTGAACTAATTATTTTGAAACCAGGTATTTTAGGGAGTTGAGTTGGGTAGCTAGGCTTGGTGGATGGAAGCCTAGGGCTCGAGCCTTCCCACAATCCATTGCTACATCTTTGGACGGGTGCGCTAGAAAATCAACATCATCCATACTTATAGGTTTAATATCAGCATTCTGAAAGCCAAAAGCTTCGACAATCTTTAAACCGAAATCATAGCGGGTTACTTGTTCATCGCCACCCATATGCAAAATGCCAGAGGCTTTTCCTAAAACATGCAGTAAACCCTGTGATGCAACCTGCCCACTCACAGGAACACGGATATCATCACAAAAAAGCTTAAGTTCTTTGCCAGCTTTTAAGCTGTTCAGCACGAAGCTAAAAAACAAGTTCGCATGTGCTGGTGCATCACCAAACATAAGTGGCATACGACAAATAAGGGCATCAGAATAAAGCTCCAAAATACCTTTTTCAGCCTCAACTTTTTGTTTGCCATAGACTGAAACTGCTGAGGTTGGGTCAGTCTCTTTGTAGGGTGCGTTTGTTCCATCAAAGACTAGATCAGTTGAGGTAAAGATAAGCGGAATAGATGCTTTTTTACACAGCTCTGCTATTTTCAAACTACTAAAAACATTGATTGCGTAAGCTGTTTGAGGATGTTGTTCGCAAAAAGCTGGTTTCGAGGCTGCTGCTGCGTGTATGACCGCATCAGGCTTATGTTGGCTAAATACTGTATTAAGTGCAGTTGTATTTGTTAAGTCAATTTGAATTGCTTCAACATTTGTGAGATTGACAGGGTTGTGTTGATAGCTGCCGATAATATGCCAGTCATCTTTATGATGTTTTTCAATATATCTGGCTATATTCCAGCCTAGAAATCCACTGGCACCAGTTATTAGAAGCTTTTGCATTTGTATAGTTTAGCGCAGCTTTATAGTAAGTACAGGTATTTTTAGCGCTTATTGTCATGGGTGACAGTGTATCGTTAACTTAAGCATGTTTAGAGAATAAATTTGATAGATAATGTGTCTGTATAGTCACCTGATATGCTATAAACTTAAAGCATGGCTGAATTGCTAAAATCGCTCAGTGCTTTTCCAATTGTTCCGGTTGTTATTGGCACATTCCTTATTTACGCTTTACTTGTAACTTTACTGCATCGTTTTCTGGCACGACACACAACCTTTTTTAAACGACATCCCTTTAGTTTATTTATTCTGAGCTTGACACTTATGTTCGTAGGCTTATCTACGATTTTATTTTTTATTCCTGTAATTCCACCAAGCTTTAAAGGGCAACTGCTTGGCTTAATTGGTGTCATTTTTAGTGGTGCTGTTGCTATATCATCCACAACCTTTATCGGCAATGCCATGGCTGGCGCTATGCTTCGAGCTGTAGATAACTTTCGAATTGGTGATGTGGTGCAAGTTGCTGACTATATGGGGCGCATTACTGAGCGTGGTTTGTTTCATGTTGAATTACAAACCGAAGATAGAGATTTAATGACGCTGCCAAACATGTATTTGGTTAATCATCCTGTAAAAGTTATGACAGCTTCAGGCACAATCATTTCTGCTGAAGTTTCTCTGGGCTATGATGTTTACAGGAAAGATGTTGAAGCAGCACTTTTAGAAGCTATCAATACTACTGGTTTACACGATGCTTTTGTGCATATCGTCGGACTTGGTGATTTTTCAATTAACTACCGTGCTGCGGGTGTATTGGCTGATCCCAAAAGCTCATTTTTATCTAAACGTTCGCAATTGCGTGCCAACATGCTTGACGCCTTGCACAACAATAATATTGAAATTGTTTCACCAACGTTTATGAACACAAAACCTCTAGAAAAAACTGCACAGCAAATACCTAAGGTAAATGCGAAGCACTATGGATTTGGCATTGGCGCGAAAGTAGAAGAAAGTCCAGAAGTTGTTGAAGATGTTATTTTTGATAAGGCAGAACGAGTGGAAAACCAACAAAAGTTATCAGAAGGACTTAGCGATAAACAGTTGTCTTTAAAATCCATTCAAGAACAGTTACTTGCTGTTGAAGAAGGAGCTATTCGTGATGAGCTCTTGGCACAAGAAGAATTGCTTATAAAAGAGATTCAATCTCTGGAAGTTATTGTGCAAGATAGTGAGGGTACCGCAACATAGTTTTGTTTTATATTTAGGAAATAACCTTATTCATAAGTAAACAGATTTTTTCGGAATGACTTAAATTTCAGATGTTTGGCATTCAGAGTCTATACAGTACAAAGTGAATTGAAGAATATTAAAGAACTTAGGTTAGACGGTTACTTATACCGAGTTCGAAAATATCATTGATAAATTAATCAGCTTGAAGTATTAGGTGCTCAACCATATTCCGCATCACAGCCAGCAATTCAAGTCAAAATACATCATGAATTAATTAACGAATCAAGCGGAATTGGTATTATTCATAGTCAACTAGATTTAAGTGGTCTAAACCTTCGCGAGCCGTAACAACGCGAATTCCCTGATCACACATGTAGTCAAGAAGTTGATGCAAGTCATCAACCTGTTCTTGCCCAAAGTTTAAATTGGTGTGTACTGCCCAAACTAACCAACCATGTTGCTTACTGTAGGAGTCGGTAACACGTTTGTAGTAGTTGAAGTCGTGTGCTTCTGCTATGTGGAAGCGCTTTAGCTTAAAGGGGTTGCTGTGGCGAGTATTCAATCTATAACCACCCTCAAATGCACCGTAGTAGTATTTGCTAGTGTGGTCACGTACAAGGCTATTATTTGCACCGTATGGATAGACCAAGCTACTTACATCAAAACCTAACGCTTGTAGACCTTGATGGCTTTTTAGTAGGTCATTATCTAATTCTTGAACATCTAAACTTGTTAAATCATCGTGGTCGATAGTATGTGACGCGATTTCCCAACCTGAATTATATAGTTTTCTTAAGTCACTAGTTTCCATGTAGCGGTTGTTATCAGTATCGACACGGTTAAGGATGATGCCAAGCGTGCCAGTAGCTTGACGTGGTGCAAAGACTTCTTGAATAACGTCAAGATCACTTGATTCACCATCATCAAAAGTAAAGGAAACAACTAGATTATAGTTATGGACTCGACAAGCTTGAGAAGGGTTGTCAAAGTGTACTTGAGATGATTTTTCTTGTGGTTTTGTTTGAGGCGCAACTACAGGTGCTACAACTTCTTGCGGTTTTGTATGCGCTGGTAGTACAGCTACAGTTTCCTGAGGAGTTGCTGATATTGCTGGCAAGGTTTCTGCTTCTGATGATTGTCTAAGTGCCAAGATTTGGTTGTTATTTGGCACATTTTGAATAGCTGTTTGCTGTACAGATGTGGTGCTTGAAGGAGATACTGTAATCGTTGAATTTGAAGGTAAGTGATTTACGGTAATAGGAGATGTTTCTAAATCTTCTAGGACATTTTCCAACACACCATTTAGGTTTCGATCGGTAGCTGTTCTTAGTTGTGTTTGAGGTGTTGTGGCTCGAGCTACGCCAATCGTAGTCTGAGGTAACATGCCAGTGAGTGAGTTTCTAGCGTTTTGAATTGAACTACTTGCTAGAAAACTACTTGAAGAAACAGTGATTGTGTTATCCGTAGGTCTGATGTTTTGAGCCAGAGGTTGAGAACGGTTTGTAGGAGACACGGTAATTGTTTGTTGTGGTAGCTGAGGAGTTGTTAGCGAATTTGCAACTGGACTGGTTGTGCGTGTTTGTTCTACCTGATTTTGACTTGTTTGCCTGTTAACCGCTTGCCTAATCGCTGGTTGAGTAGTGACTACTGGTCTGGCGACTACTGGTCTAGTAATTGCTTGTCCTGTAACAACTGGTCGATTGCTTAAAGCTGGTGGGCTGTTAGGAGGAATAATTGATCTTGGCGAGGCTGCAGTTGTCGCAGGTATACGGCTAGTCGTTTGTGAATATTGGTCAACAAATGGCCCAATGCCTGGTTTAAAACGAAATTCGTTTATAACTGCTGGATCAATCAGATCAAAGCTAGCTCCATACCTAAAAAGAAGCTGTGCTGATGCAACTGATTTAGAACGAATAGCAAACTCAAGTGGAGTTAAACCATATTCATTGGCTTGGTTTACATCTATGCCTTGACGAATGAGATACTCAATGGCAGCTAAATTCTGATCGACGATAGGTTGGAAGAGAGGGTTCTCAGCTCGAGCCATCCCCCCAACACTCCAAAGACAAAGGACTGTGGCCAATATTTTGACACTAAAAAACCGAAATAACTGTTGTAGACGTTCATTCCCCATATACATTTCTATTAATCTTAAAGGTCAGAAACGCTACTAGATGAAATTTGTATTTAGATGTCTTTTTGTAAATTGGAGAAATTAACTGTAACTAAATGATAGCGAATTTTATTAATCATTGCTGAAAAGTTTCTAGGATTTCGTATAAGATAAGGGTTATGAACCTAAAAGAAGCAGCACACAATAGCGAAGAAGCCTTTTTAAAGACGCTTACAGAGATCGTAACCATCGAAACCCCAACCAGTGACAAAGCAGCCTGTGATGGTTTAGCAGACTATTTTGAAACTAGACTAAGCGCAGATGGTTGGTCAGTTGAGCGCATTGCTAAAGAGGATGTTGGCGACCAACTCGTTGCTAAAGTTAAAGGTAAGGGTGGTAAGAGCAACCTTATTTTGACGCATTACGATACTGTTTGGCCAATCGGCACACTTGAAACTATGCCTCACAAACGTGAAGGTGACATCTTTTTTGGGCCAGGCATCTTTGATATGAAAGGTGGCATTGC
>CALHRJ010000353.1 GCA_938038395.1 uncultured Deinococcales bacterium
TAATGACGTATTTGCAGTTCCACTTTGTATTTACTATTCCTGTAATTGCCATACTTCTGGTACTACACTGGCTTCGTTTTCGTCGTACTGGTCTAGTGACTGGCTTGAAGGCTGTAACGAATCGCATGGCCTATTTAGCGCTTGGTCTCATGTGTTTGGTTGCCTTTGTCTACACCACACCGTGGGATAACCTGTTAGTCGCTACGGAGGTCTGGGGCTATGGCGAGGGGCGGGTATTGTTTACACTTGCCTATGTACCTTTTGAAGAATATTTATTCTTTTTATTACAAACGATATTATCTGGACTATTTTTCTATTATCTATCTAATTTTATTTCCAACAACCAAGACTCAGCTGATGCTACATTAAGCAATTCGGTTATGAATAAAGCTGCTAGCAAAGCAGAAGGTTCTAGGCGTGCGAATACACTCAAAACACTGACAGACAATCGAAGTCGTATTATTTCAACCCTAATCTTTTTACTGTTTGCCGCTATTGGTGTGCTTGCACTCACGACGCAAATGGGTCGCTATTTTGGTCTAATCGCAGTATGGGCATTTCCTGTTATTGCGATTCAAACAGCTTTTGGTGCTGATTTGATTTGGCAACGCAGACCTTTAGTCTTACTAAGCATCATCATTCCAACGCTCTATTTGTGGGTTGCTGATCGTATCGCTATTGGACTTGGTATATGGTGGATTAGTCCAGAACAGACCTTAGGACTTAAGATATTTGGCTTACCTGTTGAAGAGGCACTGTTCTTTTTAGTGACAAATATTTTGGTGGTTTGTGGACTTAGTTTGGCACTTCATCCTGATAGCAGACCTCGTTTGGCAAAGATGTTTAAAAGTGTAAGACCTTGGCAGGGTCTTGCCATCATTTGGTTTTTGTCTATGCTTCCGACACCACTTTTACCGCAATATTTCGTACCGCTTGCTTATGTGAGCAGTGCTTTATTTGCGCTAACCCTATTGGCTTTTTGTTTTGAGCACTATGGCAAGCGTGCTTTCTTGCTCTTTGCTGTAGCAGTCATTTTTGGTTTAGCGATTGAATGGATTGGTAAAACGACAGGTGTACCTTTTGGGCACTATGAATATTTTTCAAAAGGCTTGAGCCTATTTGGTGTGCCGTTGTTAGTGCCACTTGGTTGGTGGAGCTTCGGTATAACTTCCATGCTTGTTAGCCCGCCACGTTTGCGCGTTTGGCTTGCCCCCTTAGTTTTGGTGGCTTGGGATGTTGGACTTGATCCACTGATGGTTACGCAAGGATTCTGGGAGTTTGAGGCTGGCAGTTATTATGGTATTCCGTTATCGAATTTTCTGGGCTGGTATCTTGCAGGCTGGGTCTTGGTGCAGTTATTGGGTTGGCTCGAGCCACGCCTACTAAGCGACGAACCCAACTCTATTCGCATCCTCTTCGCGGTCCAAATCTTCTTAATGACGGTAGGGCTACTGGTCTTTTCACTACCGCTAGCAGCAATACTTTTCCTAAGTGCCATGCTCTTACTACTCATCCCATTTTGGTCAACAAAACAAAGTTGGAACTGGTTACAATTTCAAAACCAAACATGAAGCAACTGAACACCTTTTCAAAGCTTATGCGTCGGCGTATTAGCGTATGGATGGGTGCTATGACCAAAGTCATCATCATGCGTTCAGTGCGTAAAAACATTCACGCTGTTTGGGTCAAAGGTGGACTGGATACATTGCCCAAAGGAAGCTACATATTAGCGCCCAATCACCACAGTTGGTGGGATGCTTATTTATTGTGGTTCATAACCCGAAAGCTTGGTTGTGACTTTCGAGTTTTGATGGATGATGGACAACTTAGTAAGTTTTATTTCTTTAGGCATTTGGGTGCAATAGGTGCTTCAGAAATTCGTACAGCCTTACGATTTTTACAGTCAGGATACTTGAAATCAGACTCTTTAAAAGGGAATGTGCCAAGTGTACTCGTGATTTTTCCAGAAGGTGAACTGAGCGCAGCAAGTAAATTAACGCAGATTGAAAAAGGTCTGGATTATTTTTCTGAAAAAGCTGAAATCCCGGTTGTACCACTGGCTATGCGCATTGTTTTGCGTGGTGCACAATTACCTGAAGCCTTTTTGAACTTTGGTGAACCGATAGCTTTTTCACCTAATTTATCAGCAGATTATCTTTCTTCAATCAATGCTTTACTAACTGATTTAGAAGAGGATATCTCAACTTTTCCACCAGAAGAGCCAGCTGAGGACTATCTTGTTTGGAAAGCACCTAAGCCAAGATTTGATGAGCGTATGGAGAAGTTTTTGGCACTTGGCAAGTTTGGACGTTCTGGGCGAGGGTCTGCATGAATGTTCTAAACCAGATGCAGTGGGTTTTATTGTATATAGCCACAGGCTTCGTTTTGGTACAAGTTTTAACCTTGCTTTCTAATCTGGTTTTTTTTCCAAAGTTACAAACTAAGGTTTCTCAACCTAATGACAGAAAGCCGCTAGAAACAAGCGTCAGTATACTTATACCTGTTCGCAATGAAATCGATAATTTACCTGAAACCTTAAAGGGGATACTTGCACAATCTGCACCCAATGTAGACATTATTTTACTGGATGATGAGTCTACGGATGGCACCAGTGAATTTCTTGAACCTTATGCAAACCAGGGTGCTATACGGTTGATTCAAGGACAAATATTACCAGAAGGTTGGGGTGGTAAAAATTGGGCTTGTCATCAGTTATCACAAGTTGCTACGGGTGAACTATTGATATTTACAGATGCTGATGTGTTTTGGGAATCAGATACTTTAGATAGCTTATTAGAGTTTATGGAGAGCAAAAAAGCAGACTTCGTTAGTGTGTGGCCACGTCAACTTACAAAAACATTTTTTGAAGGTTTAACGGTACCTATTATTGATAACATTTTATTAGGTTGGTTGCCTTATTTGGGTGTAGCTCACGTTCCACTAGGTGCGTTTTCTGCTGGTAACGGTCAGTTGATGATGTGGCGTAAAGATTGCTATGACAAAGTGGGTGGTCACGAAGCCTTTAAAGATGAAGTTCTGGAAGATGTACGCATGGGGCAGGCTGCAAAAGCCGTTGCTTCACAAGTGGCTTTAGCCGTAGGGGGCGATATGATTTCAACTCGTATGTATCGTAGTAGGGAAGATGTGCTGAATGGCTTTAGTAAGAATATTTTAGCAGCACATAATAGTAGTCGTATTTTCCTAGTGCTTTCTATTTTTATGACCTCACTCTCAAGTAGTTTTAGTTGGGTTTTGGCTTTACTCAACCCGCTCTGGTTAGTGCCTGCCTGCTTATCGTTGTTAGTTCGTTTTTTAAGCTGTATAAAAACAGGACGTAACGTGTGGGAGTTTCCTTTGCAAGCTTTGGTATGTGTACCTTTGATCTTGATAGCTAAGCGAGCCTTAAGTGCTAAAGGTGGCTATAGCTGGAAAGCTAGGCAGTATACATGAGGGGGTATACATGAGGAGAAATTCATGAGCAAAAAAGTTGTTGTCTTAGGTGGGGGATTTGCTGGACTATCTTCTGCAATTTATCTAGCTCTGCAAGGTCATGAGGTTAGGCTTTTAGAACAGCTTGGACACCTTGGTGGTAAGGCGTCAGAAGTTCGGGAAGCTGGCTATAGATTTGATACGGGGCCAAGTGTATTTACCTTGCCTGAAGTCTTTGAAGATTTGTTTTTGCAAGCAGGGAAATCTTGTCCAGTTGAGTATGAAGCAGTTGATCCGCTTTGTCGTTATTTTTACCCTGATGGTTTTGTTTGGGATGTCTCGAAGGATGATGAAACTACAACGGCTCAGTTAGATGCTCAGGACGCTCGAGCCTACCTCCAACTCAAACAAGAAGCCAAAAAACTATACGAAGGTGCAGCCCAAACCTTTTTGTTCAAACAAGCACCCTCCTTATCTGAGTTAATGCGTTATGGTCTTACTTCAGGCTTAGGCGCACACCCAACCAAAACTTTGCCACAGCTACTAGATAGCTTTGGAGCAAGTGAAAGACTGAAAACATTCTTTTTGCGATTTGCAACCTATTTTGGAGCAGATCCCTACAAAGCACCTGCGGTTTTACATAACATTGCGTGGGTTGAATTAGGCTTAGGTGTGTATTATCCAAAAGGTGGTGTATACGCTTTGGTGAAGGCTTTAGAGGCTTTAGCTGAAAGCCTTGGCGTGATTGTACAGACACGGCAAAAGGTTGAAAAGCTAGTGCGTGTGGGTAATCGGGTGACACAGGTTGAAACGAGTAGTGGAAGTGTTCAGGCGGATGTTGTGGTTTCTGGGTTGGATTTAGTGAGGACACACCAGTTGTTGGGTCAGCAGGAGTGGGGAAGGAGGCTCGAGCCCTCCCTATCAGGTCTTGTACTCTTACTTGGACTCAACTCTCCACAAAAAGACTTAGCCCACCACAACATCAGTTTTTCAGCAGACTATGTAGCTGAATTTGAAGCTATCGAAAAAGGTAAATTAAGTCCAGAAGCGACGATCTATTTATCCAGCAGTAGTAAAGCAAACCCAGCCGACGCACCACAGGGTTCAGAAAATTGTTTTGTAATGGTCAATGCACCAGCAATCTCTAAGAGTTCAAAACGTTTTAGTAGAGAAGCGTATATGCGCTATGGAGAAGATATCTTGCAAGTGCTGAAAAATCGTGGATTTGATTTGGTAGAAGCTATAGATATGAAGCACTTTGTACCACCAAGCCATTTGCAGTTGTTAGCCACAGATGGAAGCATTTACGGAACTGCACCGCACTCTTTGCTAAGTACCATCAGACCTAAACAACATGTTAAAGGTATTTCAAATCTAGTTTTAGCAGGGGGTACAGTTCACCCTGGTGGTGGTATACCTTTGAGTTTGTTATCAGGTAAACACGCTGCGAGTTTGGTTCAAAAGATGCTTTAGTGCTTGGTCAAATATAGTCAAACATAGTCAAGTATTGGCAAAAAGAAAGACTAGACACGTTTTTGTGTCTAGTCTAAAACTAAATCGGTTTTTGATTTAGTTCAGCTACCTTGCTCAATCGGTACGCCGACTAAATTACCCCATTCAGTCCATGAACCATCGTAGTTACGTACCTTCGGATAACCAAGTAAGTATTTCAAAACAAACCAACTATGGCTACTACGCTCAGCGATACGACAATAAGCAATGATGTCTTTGTCCTTGCTAACACCTTTGCTACCATAAAGCTCAGTTAGTTCTTCAGCAGACTTAAAAGTGCCGTCCTCTTGCACAGCTTGCGCCCAAGGGATGTTCTGCGCTCCTGGAATATGACCACCACGTTGTGCGCCCTCTTGAGGATAATCTGGCATATGTAACTTTTCCCCTGAGAACTCTTGTGGACTACGCACGTCAACCATAGCACCAGAACCATCATTGACTTTAAGCAAGTGCTGCATCACATCTGATGAATAGGCACGAATGCTTTGATCTCGATAGGCTACGCTGTAGCTTCCTTTTGGATGGCTTGGTTTTTCGTTTGTAACAACTTTATCTTCAGCAATCCACTTTTGACGACCACCATTCATAAGCCTTACATCGTTGTGACCGTTATATTTAAAGAACCAAAGTGCATAAGCCGCCCACCAATTTGACTTATCGCCATAAAGGATAACGGTTGTATCGTTTGATATGCCTTTTGCTTCCATAAGTGCATTAAAGCCAGCTTCATCAATGAAATCACGTACGTCTTGGCGTTGTAGTTCAGTATGCCAATCAATCTTTACCGCACCTGGTATATGACTTTGCTCATATAAAAGTACATCTTCATCAACTTCAGCAAAACGCACGTTTGGGTTGTCTAGATTTTCTAAAACCCAATCGGTGCTTACGAGAATGTCGGGTGTTGCATAATCGGTATTGCTCATGTATTCCTCCTGAATCTAAAGCTTATTGCCTAACATGTTTAATCACAGCTTGTTATAACGCAAATTATGGATAATAAATAGGTTGTACGTATAGTATTTAGCTTTCTAGGTTTTTATCTGTTTATTTCATCCTGATACTAGCTAGGCATAATGCTAACTAGCGTAACGCTAACTAACAGTATGCTGGAGCAAACAGCAGAATGCAGGACTTAAAGTTTACAAGTTTTATCAACAATCCACAAGTCAATTGGACTACAATTATAAATTAGGTAGGCCCAGTTAAAAGTTGAATGAATATCGAAGCTAACCATGAGATTATTCCAGTTCGCAAGGACGCAACTTGCAAGTTTTTTAAAAAGTAAGAAAACTTCTATCTGTGATCAACTCATTGTCAACCTTGGTTAGGACACACTCGGTAAATCTACAATCTGAGAAAATTGAAAGTATCAGACATAAGACTGTTTTGAGCTCGAGCTGAACAATCTTTTTGAGTGTAACAATTTCTAGCAATTACAAGACAAGACTTCCAGCAATTACAAGACAAGACTATTATTCAAACTATCTCTAAAGGTTTATGAAAGACACAAGCTTCTGAGGTCATGGTCGAGGAATTGAGTAATAAATATTGGAATTAAATTCACACAAGGCATACGTTATCTACTTATTGATATTTTGAAATTATTCTCATCTACTGACCTATGAGTCCATTCAAGGTAGTAAGACAGTAGTGAGGGATTGAAACTATAATGATGAGTTTTTGAAATAGAGCTTTGAAACTCA
>CALHRJ010000354.1 GCA_938038395.1 uncultured Deinococcales bacterium
AGGGGGTGTTCTGGGGGAATGCTTACCACAGGACTTGCACTATCTTCTTGATAGTGTGGTGTGCCTAGAAGTTTTAATTTAGTTTTATCCTGTGGTGACATTTAGAGCATTGTACCTCAGCTATTTATGTAAATGTGCTGAGGTACTACGTAGCTACTACAATTCTTTTCACGAACACATTTGATATATCTAATACTTATCGATATATAACTTACAGGCTGACTAGTAGAGTGTAAGTCGCCATTCATCATTGTAGTAGCCAAAGTCCACACTGAAACCTATGTTCCATACGTAACTAAAAATAGTGTCAAAATTTATATACGTAGAACTACTTATCTCGTTACTAGTAATGTCATAGTCTATACCTGTGTGAATATCAATATTTTCAAAACCGTACTTACCATCCCATGTCATGAGTGAGGGTAAGTATGCATTATAGCCAAGAGATATATTAGGGTAGTAGAGTTCAGCACCCTTCAAATGAATGTTCAAATCAACACTATCTTTTAAACCAAAGTTATCAAATACATAACCGACATAAACATCTGAATAGAGGAAGGGAGTATCATAAAGATTAGCAGTACCTACTTCCAAACTAGCAAAAAATTGTTTTGTTTCATGCTTTGGATTGTATAGCTTCTCTAATATAAAAGACAACTTTGCACTTTGGGATAATGCATTCTGATAGGTCCAATCATCATCGTAGTTATCCTTATATGCAGAAGCATCACTAGAATTTGCAAACCAAGTAATTGGATGCTGATAGTTTAGTCCTAAACGTAGCGATTCAAAATCATAACTCTCTAAAGAAAGTGTCGCAAGGCTGGTGAATGTTTCATATGATGTTTCTGTATGTTGATTGGCATCAGGGTTATATGCAGGTCGAACACCAAAATCAGCTCGACTACCAAGAAAGGCTCGAGCCATCCTCAAATCACCAAATGCATAAAATGCATCTAAATCCACTTCAAAATCTAAACTTGTACCTGTGACATCTTTAGGATTACCATCGATATCATAAGCAATATCATCGTAATAGGAATAACTACCTCGATTGCTTACAGCGAATCCTGTAGTCTCAGAATCAAGCGAATAGCTAAAGTTTTGAGTCACGTCTAAGGATTGGTTATTGTCACTATCAGGACTATATCTAGTCGCAGTACTTGTATACAGATTAAAATACCAATTATCTGTATTATATCTCGTAATAGATGCGCTACCAAAAAGACTAGAATGTAAATCTTGCCAATATCTTAAGTTAGCGTTTGTAGACAAAATCGTATCCCAGACTGATGACTCATTGATAAAGCTTTTTCTTAATGTGATGGCTAAGTCGCTGCTCATTTGAAAGCTGTCTTGTGTAATGCTCTGTACATCCTGCGAAGGTACTATATAGTTAGTACCAATATCATAGGAAAATTGTGTTTTCGAATCCATGCTAACAGAAAAATCAGAGAAGTATTGATTGAAGTTCAAATCTAAAGCTGGTTGGATTCCAAACGAATACCGATCAACATGACTAGTCTCTTGTTTAATGTCTGGCTGTTCAGTAGCATTTGTTGTTTCGCCATATTGTTGAGTAGACATATTAAACCTAGTACCAAAGCTAGGTGTAACTTTAAAGTTATCTGTAACACGAATCGCTTTTGCAAAGTTTGCATCTGTCCCTAGACCAGCTCGGTCTATCTTAAAGCTTGCACGATTTTCATACTCCAAATCATTAACTCGACCAAAACTATCTAGGTAATTATAATCAAAATAGCCATACCAATGTGGTTCAAAGGTATTATTTACTTCTACAACCTCGCCCTTTTCTTCATCATAATAATTATAGGTGTTAGTGTCATTTTCAGGATTAAATTGATAACCTGCACCTGCATAGTAGGTGTGTTTTCTTGCTCTATCTTGTCCAATAAGCGCAAGTCCTGCTCTTTTGTCAATTGAACCGAAATTAAAGCCTGATAAATCAGCGTTGGGTATAAAGAATTCTGGTACTAACGCGTCAGGGAGTAGGCTCGAGCCAGCCTCATAACCTCTCACCTCGTAGTCTGGAATATCCATAGTTGCTGGAAATTCACCAACATCACTAACACTCTGAACTTCAGTAAGCGCATCAGACATAGCAATTGTAGATACATCATAACCCTCAGCGCTCAGTGTAGCGAACCAAATTTGATTCGCATGTACAGCAGGTCTAAATGCCCCACCAACTGAACGGGTCAGTCTTGTCATACTTGTAATATCTGCATTTTCAGAAATATCTAGACGATAGAGATCAAAAACACTATCAATGTTATTTGAATTCTGTAAATCCTGCTCTAAATCTTTATGTCTATCAGAACGAAATACAATGCTCTTTTCACCTAGCCATGTAGGGTCCAAATCCTGACCGACATCTCGCATAAGGTAGTTTAGAGTTCCACTATTCAAATCAAGTAGTGCAAAATCAGTGAAGCCAGATTGCCAAACATTGACTAGGATTTGTCCCGCTGCACTTGCACTAGCATCCAATAGGTCTAAGCCTTCTGGCATTATCCAACTATCTACTTTACCGTTACACCAACGCCACAATTCATCACTTTGACCATAGACACCATTTTGAATGAGTAACACACAATTTTTTGAGAGGCTATCAGCAAAACGTAGTGTTCCGAAACGTCGTTTGTTTTCACTTCGTTCATTTATTAGATAAGGTAACAAAGACAATTTTTCAGAATCAGCAGTTGAGCTTTGATGAATATTTCTTTTAAGCAATTTATTGCCATCAACATAGACAAGGTTATGGTTATCTAACCAATCAAACTTACCTAATATACTACTACTATAGATATTTATATTTCTAGGATGGCTAAAACTTCCATCAGTATGGAGTTGTGCTATCCAAAAACCGCCATACCCTGACCATGCAAGCTTGCTACCATCTGGACTAACTACAACGTAATCTGTTCGGTAACCACTTTGGGTAAGTTGTTTGCCTTGGGTTAGGTTAGAAGCTCGAGCCTGGGCTCGAGCCTTCAGTACATCTTGCCACTCAGTCCAGATATCTTCAAGATAAGTACCCTGTGTTGTGTACCAAGCTGTTGAAAAGTCTGTCAGGAAGCCACCCCAAAACCCTAACTTGTTGTACTCAGTCAGTGTTTCTAAAATGGCTTCGAAACCATATGTTTCAACTAAATAGTGAGAAAATGCGCCACCAAGATCATAAGGAAATAATCGACCTGGCCATTGGTCTATAAAGTAACCATTATGTTGAGAACCAACTGCTTTAAACTCAGGCATTTTGTTCTCTAAAGCTAAAGTTTCAACAATACCTGTTACTCTGGCAGAACTGCTACCACTTAGACCGTATTGTTCTGTGCCATAAGTTTGTGCCCAAGTGGCAATACCTTCACTAAACCAAATTGGCACAACAGGCGCAATCTGTAAATCTAGCACTGTAGCGTTTGGTGCTTTAATTATTGTGTCAGGTGAAGCTGTGCTTGAATTACTATAAGTGCCTTGCACTACATGAAATAACTCATGAACAACCAGTGCGTATATCAAGTCATGTGCACGGTATCCAAAAATGTCTATATCATCAATACCAGCAATTGTAGCTGAAGGGTGTGGAAAAGGTGTTGCTCGACCCGATAAGTAACCTGAATCACTATCTATTATCAAGGTAATCAACCGAGGTTCCCACCTAAACAACGGAATCAACTTATCTAAAGCTTGCTCAGCCTCATAAGCCACACGCTTTGCATAGGCAAGATGGTCAGGATTAGAATAAACAACCGTAACGTGTTCAGTAACAACTTCTCTACTTGAATAGGCTAAAGAACAAAT
>CALHRJ010000355.1 GCA_938038395.1 uncultured Deinococcales bacterium
GTTGATGAAATTTATCGAGGTACTGAACACAGTGGCGAAATGATAGAGAGCTTTTGGGGTAGCTACGATAAGTTGATTTGTACCTGTGGTTTATCTAAAGCATATGGTTTGCCTGGTTTGCGCATTGGTTGGACGGTTGCGCCTGAGAAGTTTGTAGAAGATGCTTGGGGGTTTAAAGACTACACGAGTATAACTGCGGGGACACTGAGTTACGATTTAGCAGCGAGGGCGCTCGAGCCTACAACTCGGTCTCGAATCTTAGGCCGTAATCGGGATTTAGTTCTCACAAACCTAAAAATCCTTCAAGACTGGATTGCTGAACAAAACGGTCTATTTACATTATCACCACCTGATTCTGGCGCAATGGCTTTTGCTAAGTATCATTTCGATATTTCATCAGTTGAGTTAACCGATAAGTTACATCACGATAAAAGTGTGCTTGTTGTACCAGGCGCACACTTTGGTTTAGAAAACTTCTTGCGAATGGGCTATGGACTAGAAACACCGAATCTAAAAGCTGCGCTTGCTAGAATTACAGAAACCTTGCAAGACTTAAAAGTCTTATGAAGCTAGGACTGTCAATGTATGCCAATAGCTCTTTTGAGGTTGACTACCGATGAAGGTGATTGGGTTAGAAGCTATCAAAACAAAGCTTGAAAAGATTGATGTACTTCCGCTGATTGAAGAAGGCTTTGTAAAATATAGTCAAGGTCAAGCGGTTGTGCCACCAGTCGGAGAACTTTTAATTCATGATGTTGAGGGTGAAGTTCATATAAAATATGGATACATTAAACAAGACGATATTTATGTGATTAAAATTGCTTCTGGCTTTTATCAAAATGCGAGTTTAGGTTTGCCAGCGGGAAACGGCTTGATGTTGGTCTTTAATCAAAAGACAGGTGAACCTTTAGCCTTATTGCAGGATGAAGCCTACCTGACGGATGTCCGTACAGCGGTTGCTGGTGCTATAGCCGCAAAGTATCTAGCACCTAAAGTTGTGAACTGTATTGGCATTGTAGGAACAGGCATTCAAGCCAGACTACAGTTGCAGTATCTTAAGACTGCTACTGATTGTACTAACGTTATGGTTTGGGGGCGTAATGCGAAAGCTGCCGAGCTATTTCAAGAAGAAATGGCTGCTAAAGGATACGGTATTTCAGTTGTTACAGATACAAAAGACATCATGCAGTCTTGCCAAATCATCGTAACAACGACGCCTTCGAAAATATCACTACTAAGTGTGGATGATTTAAAAGCTGGAACACATATTACTGCGATTGGTTCAGATACGCCTGATAAACAAGAGGTTGATGCACAGATATTGGCACAAGCTGATGTGGTTGTTGCAGATAGCATTTCACAATGTAGAACTCGTGGGGAAATATCTCAAGCTTTGAAACAAGGTATTATAGCAGAGGATGATATTTTAGAACTTGGTAATATTATTTCTGGCTCATCCGTTGGGCGTACGAGTGAAGAACAGATAACGATTGCTGATTTGACAGGTGTCGCTGTGCAAGATATTCAGATTGCTAAGGCCGTTTACTTGACTTAGGTTGAAACTACAAATATTGAATACAAAAAGGAAGGCTCGAGCGCAGCTCGAGCCTTCTAAATGCTATTAAGTTATGAATGTACTCTACTCAAAATACTCAATTTCCCGCAAGGTCACTTCACTGGTACTAACACCATAATCTGCCTGAAACTTTCCGCTAACTCGTTTAAAAAGAACACAGTTGCGCTCAGTCCAGTTGCCATAACTATCTATTTGTTTATACTCACAAACATCGGTAGAAAAGTGAGCGCCACCAAAAATTATATTTTTGGTTTCTAAAAGATTACCAGCAGTGTTATAGCCGTATTCAAATCCTCTATCAATTGTTTTATCTGCGTTGTAGTAGAACTTTTTTAAGAGTTGATTAGCATCATTGTATTCAAGTATTTGTTGTAGAACTTGTTTACCTTCGCTGTCATATAGAGTTTCGCTCAGTTTATTCCCTGTAGTGTCAAAACTAAAGTTCGTTTGCTGAATTAGGTTGCCTTCTGCATCTAATTCTTGCTCTTTGGTACGATTATTATTGTCGTCATATTCATACTTGTTTGCAGATACCAATGCTTTATTACGATCAAAGTTTGAAATACTCAAAACATTGCCCTTGTTGTCATTTGTATAGGTAGTTCGAGCCGTTAGAGTATTATTGCTGTCAAAAGTTTCTTCTTGGGTTAGAAAGTTGTCTTCATAGGTGAATTGCTCGAGCTTCACAAACTCGCCATTGCTTTTGTAAATAGCCTCTGTAACTTTATTGCCATTTTCATCGTACGTGAAGCTTGCGAGTACATCTACACTACCGTCAGGAAAATATTTTGTGACATTGAGTGGCAAACCGTCAGCGTCATAGACATAGGTATATTGCCATGTAAAGTTGTCGCTATCAGCTTCAAAGAGAGACCAAATTCGTTTATCTCCGTGTTGATTATAATCGGTACTAAAACGTTTTATGACATTGCCATCGGTATCAAAATTCAAAGACTTTTCGCTATTGGTTTCCCTGTTGTAAGTTTGCTCTTCGGTAAGTACACCCTCATCATCGTAAAGCGAATTGACAATTTCTTTACCAATAAAGTCAAAGCCTTTGCCGCGTCGCAATCGTTCATTTGTTACAGTTGGTTCTCCAAATGACAATGCTATATCAGCTACGGATTCTTGAAAAGACTTTATGGGTCCATTTTGAAGATTGGTTAATTCAACAAAACGATCACGATCGGTAGTTAGGGAGGTATCTGGTGTAATAAGTGCTTGAGCACCTGCTGGGTTACTACAAATAACAAGCACTAAAAATAGAAAACCTGAGATGATTTTTTTCATTAATCAAAGTATAACTTGTTTTTTTTGGTACATGCTATCTTATTTTGAACGATTTGTGACCAATTATGCTGTAGCTTAGGATTTGTTGTTCTCTGTATATTTTGAGTGAATCTTTTTGCAACTGCTATTGCAGACAAACTAAGTTGCATACAAAGTAAAAGGACTATCTTTTAACCTAAGGTTTTACGAAAGATAGTCCTACTGAAATAGTTTTACTGAAATAGTCTTACTGAAAGGGTGAATCTAGCTGGATTTTAGTTGTTGCTCACTTGAGTCGTATCTGTAGAAGCGGTTTCTGCTTCTGCTAAGAAACCTTCAAGGTAACGTTCAAAGACTTCGTAGGGAAGAGCACCTTGAACATTGATGCCATCAACCGTACCATCTTCTTGAGCAAAGCCAATAATAAACCCAGGTGTGCCGCGGATACCGAGTTTTTGACCTGTGGTTGTGTCGCGTGCGACAGCCTCGGCGTAACGACCTTCTTCACCACAAGCTTCAAAGTCTGCACCAGCACCAAATTGTTTGGCAAGTTCTGCGACGTTGTTACTATCTTTGCGACCTTGAATAGCGTAGATGCCTCTAACATAGTCAAGGTAGGTAGCGTCATCAACATCTTCACGCAAACAACGTGCTTGCGTTGCAGCTTCCTGACTTACTTGACCACCAACACCTACATAATCTCTATAAACGTAGCGAATTTTGCCTGTATCTACATAATTTTCAATAATTTTTGGCATAGTTTCTGCATGATAACGGGCACAAAAGCCGCAATTTAGATCGCTAAATTCCATTAGGACTACGGTAGCTTCAGCTGTACCAATCGTTGCGTGTTCGTTGTTTATGGAGGTACTTAGGGCTTCACCTGCTTTTATTTCAGCTATTTCGTCTTCTACCGATAAGCCTTGCTGTCGCTGTTGGGCTCGAGCCTGTTCCTCAGCTTGTTGTGCCTGCATATTATCTTGCCATGCGACAATTGCATCAACAGTTGCACTTGGCGTTGTAATAACTGAACCTTGAATGGTGCTCAAATTACTTTCCAAACTCGTTATTTTCTGGTCAAGTTTGTAATAGCCATAGCCTAAAAGACCTAGAGTCCCCAACATAAGCAAAGACAACCATGCACCAAGCGGTGCCAAATTGACTGCTTTTACGGGTTGTGGGTTAGATTGATTAGACGAGTGATTGGGCGCGACTTGGTTTGAAACTTGTTCTGAAAGCTGTTCTACAGTTTCATTTACGTCAGCTTTATTTACGTCATTGTTAATTGAATCTTCGTTCATATGCATCCTTAAATCTGTCAAGAAGTATAGTTGATCTTCATGCATTCTAGCTTATCAAGCTAAAAGGCACGGTATTATGTCACGCAAAAATAAGCTACAAGCATAGTCATTTCTGAAGAACTTTAGCAAATAAATATGAACTTTAGATTTTCTTTTCTTATGCTTCAATTTACTATCAAATAACGGTATAGTTAGCTATCAAACTAGATAGCTTGTATAGCTGCGTGAAGGTAATGAACTGATGCGTAAACAAATATTTTATGGCTGGATTGTCGTTGCAGTAACCATTCCAGTATTGATGATAACCGCAGGTATACGATCTGCGCCTGGTGCATGGCTTGAAACCATGCAAAATGACTTGGGCTGGTCCACAGCTACTTTATCCTTCGCTGCTGCACTCGGTTTGCTGATTTATGGCTTTAGTGGGCCTATTTCTGGCAATTTGATGAAGCGTATAGGCGTTCGTGGTGTTACTGCCTTAGCAATGGCTTTATGCAGTGGCAGCATGGTTTTGTCTAGCTTAGTTCAGAACCAGTGGCAACTTAATTTCTTTTTTGGATTCTTTTCTGGACTTGCCACAGGTCTAGTTGCTAGTGTCTTAGGCGCAACTGTTGCTAATAGATGGTTTGTCAAAAATCGTGGTCTAGTTATTGGCATGATGGGCGCATCAGTATCGGCTGGACAGCTCGTGTTCTACCCACTGCTGACTATGTGGGCTGTAAATATGGGTTGGCGACCTGCTGCTATGATTCTTGCTGGCATAGCTGCTGTTATGATTATTCCAGTGCTTATGTTCATGCGAGATGATCCCTCGGATATGGGATTAGAGCCTTTAGGTGCTGAAGTAAACAGTGCTGAAGTGAATAATGCTGAAACCAATCAAAAAGAAGCAGAAACGAAAGTTGATGACGAAATTGACGATAATGTCATGCGCAAAGCATTGGTTTCGCCTGATTTTTGGATTTTATGTATCACCTTTTATATTTGCGGGGCAACCAGTAATGGCTTAATTGGTGTGCATTTTATACCTCACGCCGTTGAACATGGCTTTACCCAACAATATGCTGCTTGGGCGCTCGCTTTTATGGGCTTTTTTAATTTTATTGGAACAATTGCGTCGGGTTGGTTAACCGATAGATTCGACCCAAGGAAACTATTGCTCATTTATTATGGTTTTAGAGGTGTGAGCTTATTCTTCTTGCCTTTTGTGCATGATACTTTAGGCATTATTGTTTTTAGTGTGCTCTTTGGTTTGGACTATATTGCGACTGTGCCACCAACGATTGCACTGGCTGCGGATACTTTTGGACGGAAGAATGTTGGAATAGTCTATGGTTGGATATTTGCGGCGCATCAAGTAGGTGCTGCGGTTGCTGCCTGGGCTGCTGGCTTGGCAAGGGATAGCTTTGGTGACTACACGCTAGCCTTTTACGTCGCTGGCATGATGGCTGTATTGGGTGGTGTGATGGCGTTGATTATTCAGCGTTCAAAACCTAAAAAGATTGCTAAAATCTAACCTGTAAGAGTTGAATTGGTGAAGAAATGACTACTAAGTTTAATGTTACAGAGCTAAAAAAACATTTGCGAGAGAAGAATGAAAAAGAGTTGATAAATGAAATCGCTGAGTTGTATAAGCGTTTTGTAGATGTGGAAAATTATTATACTTCAATGTTAAGCCCACAAGACTCTATAGAAGTTCTCAAAACCTATAAGAAGAAAATTACAAATGAATTTTTTCCTAAAAAAGGTGAGGGTAAGGCTAGATTGGATGTTAGTCGTAAGGTAATAGACGATTATACAAAAATAGCACCCTCATCACTTCATATTATTGATTTATTGTTATATTTAGTTGAAGAAGGCTCTGATTATGTATCTGAATGTGGCAATGATACTGAAGCTCTTTATAATTTTCTAGAAGACACCTTTGAAACAGCGTTAGAGATGATAGATACCGAGGATTCAATTGAAGGTTTTAATGAGCGCTGTTGTGAAATCATTGCTAATGCAGTTGATGCTTGGGGATTTCAAGATGGTTTGGATATTCGGTATCAGCACTATTCTTCCAGTAGAAATGTTTAAAAGATCGGAACTGTATTTTTGAAATTTAATAGAGGAAATAATAATGAATCCATACGAAACTAAACTAGAAAAAACAACCGCTAACTATGTACCACTATCGCCTTTATCTTTTATAGAACGTGCCAAAGATGTTTATCCGAATCGCCCAAGTGTCATTTATGG
>CALHRJ010000356.1 GCA_938038395.1 uncultured Deinococcales bacterium
TTTAAAAAACTTTCAAGGTGCGTCCCTGTGAACTGGCAAAAGCTAATGATTAGCTTAGATATTTATTCAACCTTTGGCGGAACGCACCCGTACTAGCACAAAAAAACAAAAATGTCAGCCTAAATGCTATACATTTTCTAAAAAGTAGCTTATCTTAAGATATGACTACACAAACAGCTGTTCCACAGCAACTACAACAAATAATCTCCATGTTCAAAATGGCCCCAAAAGCCCTACGCTTAGAACTTCTACTTGAGTACTCAAGAAAGGTTCCAGCACTTCCAGAACACCTCAAAAATAGCGACAATCTGGAGCGTGTTGAAGAGTGCCAAACACCTTTTTTCCTTGCTACAGAATTTGACGAAAACAATCACGTCAGCCTGTTTTTTGATGCCCCAGAAGAAGCCCCAACAACACGCGGATTTGCAGGTATTTTGTTTGAGGGTTTGAACGGTTTAGAGGCTCAAGAAATCCTAAATATTCCCAACGATTTTTATATGAATATGAATCTTGCTGAGCTCATTTCACCACTCCGATTGAGGGGTATGGATGGCATACTTTTTAGACTCAAAAGACAAATTGAACAGCACACTTCCGCTAGTTGATTTTGCGTTTTTGAGAGGTTGAGCAATACTCAAAACCACCCTCTTTTACTAGAAAAAAATATGCAAAGTAATGACCTTTTTTAATCCAATCAATGTTTAAATTTGGCTAATATTCAAGTCCAAAGATTGGTATACTAATCACACTATTCGTAATTAGAAATCAACACGTAGACAGAGTCTCACAAAAATTCTTGCTGATATTTAAGAAACATTTAGGCATTAAAATAGAATCAACTGCGAGCTAAAAAAGAGAGAATATGACTGAATTCGCAAAAATGAAGATAATCCTTAATTGCCTCTCAGATGGCGAATATCACTCATATTACACATCTTACACTCAGAAAAACCTGTGGATAACCCTGTTTATAACTAATAATTTGGATGTGGATAACTTTGCTGCTAGCCTGTGAATAACTTTGTGGATAACACCCCCTGTGGATAACTGTGGATAAATCAGGGGGTTATCCACAGAAGAGCCCCACTTATCCACACGCTTATCCACATTCAGATTTCTGTCAGAGACACTATTCAGACTATTTTTCCACATAATCCACACCCCCTACTATTATTGTTATTTCTTTTCATATTAATTTATTTTTGCTTTTAACAGCACACACGAAAGGAAAGTTTTATGAGAGTTCAACTTCCAAAGAAGTATCTAAATGATGTCTTAGGACATGCTGAAAGAATCATTCCAAACAAAAGCAGTAACCCAAGTTTGAGTCTTTTAGGTCTAGAAGTTCAAGACGATGTTTTAAGTCTTACAGGTAGCAACATGGACATAGATATCAAAGCAAGGCTAAGTGCAGATATTGAAGGTTCAGGTAAATTTGCACTACCTGCAAGTGTCTTTGCACAGGTCGTAAAATCACTTCCAGGTGAACTTGTAGAATTGAATTTTGAAGAGCGAGAAGTTGACATTCGTTCTGGTAGTTATGCAACCAAATTGCAACTCTCAGATAGCAGCTCACTTTCGCAATTTGAATTTCCAGATTCATACAAAGGATCCATCAAAGGAAGCGACTTAGCAAACGCTTTTAACCATGTCAGATACGCAGCTGCGGTTGCCGAATATCAGGCTATTTTTCGTGGTGTAAAAGTCGAGCTAAAAGACAACCATACAAGAGCAATTGCCACAGATGGTTTTCGCTTAGCCTACTACCACAGTTCTGAAAGTACAGGCCTCGAAGGTGACATGGTGATACCTGCTCGTAGTGTCGAAGAACTTGCCAGAATTTTGACAGACGACGAAGCTAAATTAGAACTAACCCCACATGATCGACCAAGTCAACTTTCTGTACAAAGTGGTCACTACCAACTGAATGTCAAACTCATGGAAGGTGACTTCCCAGATTACAGTCGTGTCATTCCAGAACAATCTGTTGTGAGCATCACGCTAGACAGTAAGCAGCTTTTAGAGTCGGTAAGCCGTGTTGCTGTTATGGCCGACAAGACCACCAACAACCGTGTTGACTTGTTCATTCAGAACGGAAGCTTACAAATCACAGCAGAAGGCGGTTACGGACGCTCTCAAGAAGCCATCGAAGTTTCTCAAGAAGGTTCCGAAACTGAAATTGCATTGGCCTATAACTCAAAATATTTAGAAGATGCTCTTAAACCAATCCAAGGCGAAGTCAGACTGAATTTTTCAGGAACAACAAGTCCAAGTTTGATTGCTAGTACCCGTGACCCAAGTTACTTAGCAATGGTTGTGCCTTTAAGAACCTAAATTTTAAGTGTATTAGATGATGATGTTTTGCTAGATAGTTAATTTTACAGGATAACTTGTTAGTGTTTAGAAAAAGTCTATTCACATTAGTATCTAAAAGTGTCTTTTTGAGAATTAAATGTAAGCGAACTTAGCTTTCTCCTGTGTATATGTGTATAACTTTTGTGTATAACTAGTGATTCTGCGGCTTTTTTAGAGCTTTTGAGTATCTTTTTGTAAGTGTTAAGTGCTTTATAAAAAGCAAATAGAGAAAATTCTGGTTTTAATTTGGGTGTTTTTTGAATAATTTGTTTAACAATCCACTTGTTACTATCGCTGCGTTGATTTTTGCTATCGTAATGATAGTTTTAGTTATTCTGCGTTTTGATCGTGTAAAGAGCTTTTTTAAGCAGTTTATTCTGGTGGAAGATTTTGCTAATTTTCCAGAGGGTATTTTGGAGCATGGGGCAGCGCTCGAGCTCCTACAACGTGAAATCAACAAATCAGAACGATATAACTTCCCTGTAAGCATAATCTTACTAGAAATTAAAAAAAGTGCTGCTCAAAAGAATGTTGAATTTTTTGAAGCATTGCAGATTGTTGTCAAACGTTCAATTCGAGAAACTGATATGTTTGGTTTTTTTGAATCAGAAGTAACTAACGACAAAAATCAATATATTTGTATTTTACCGCACACAAAATTCAAAGAAGCATACGATCTATCAGAGCGTTTTCGTTTAAAGCTAGCACAAAGGCTGTCTTTAAACGATGATGTTGATGTAAACCTATTTGACTTAGACAAAACTGATTTGAATGTTCAAGA
>CALHRJ010000357.1 GCA_938038395.1 uncultured Deinococcales bacterium
CTTAACTTTTTACCAACAAGTACAATTCATCAAGCAAGCACTGCTAAAATTACACCATTAAGCATTGAGCGTCTTGGCATTGAGCTCTTAAGCATTCGTGGGCGCACAGTTACAGAAAGTAGCGGTCAAAGTTACGAAGCGGTTACAGGGAGCATTCTTGCTTTTGAAGCAACCGCTATTGTGCTTTTAGTCGCTTTTGTTGGCGCAATTATTTTGGCAAAACATGAACCCGTCTTACCAAACTATAGCGAAGCAGAAGTTGAACAAATTATGGGTGATGGCAAAGCTGATGATAGTAATGGAGAATCTGAAGATGCTTAGTCTTTCACATTTCCTCGTACTCGCTGCAATTCTTTTTGCTATCGGACTCTATGGTGTGCTTACTCGTAAAAACTTGGTGGGTATATTGATGGCTGTGGAGATCATGTTGAATGCTGTGCTGATTAACTTCGTGGCAGCAGCACGCTTTGCGGATAACCCTCAAGGTGACTTGTTTGCACTTTTTATCATAGCAATTGCTGCAGCCGAAGTTGGCGTGGGGCTGGCTATCTTTTTAAATATCTTTAAACACACAGACCGAGTTACAGGTGAGGTACTTATGGAGCTGAAAGAATGAATCCTGCACAGTACGTCTGGCTCATTGCATTCTTGCCAGCTTTATCATTTTTAGTCAATATCCTTTTTGGTCATCAGCTTAACCGCTACGGTAAACGCACAGGTGCATATATGAGTGTTGCGGTTATGGCCGTAGCCACCTTGCTTGCTACTGGAGCTCTAATTCAAACGCAACGTGCTGCACCAACTTGGGATAAAGCTGCACTCAAAGATGTTATACATTTTGAAGAAGAAACGCTATTTCCCTTAGAAGCACAACTGCGTTCTGCAACTTTGCAAGGTGCTATGCAAAACCGCTTGGACGAAATCAAAGCTGAATTGCACCATGCTGAAGACGAGCTACATCACCTAGAAGAGCTTGCGCAAATTCGTCATCCAGCAGAAAACTTTCCTTTTAAATCTGAACAGCCTTGGTTGAGTATGAAAGGTCAAGAAGGTATACCTATAGGTGTCTATATTGACCCATTTGCAGCCATGATGCTCTTTATGGTTTCGCTTGTTTGTTTGCTGATTCATTTGTTCTCTGTCGAATACATGACGGGTGAAGACCGCTATCCAACCTTCTTTGCCTACATCAGTTTATTTAGTTCTGCCATGCTTGCTATGGTCATGAGCCGTAACCTTTTCCATGTGCTATTTTTCTGGGAAGTTATGGGTGTGATGAGCTATCTGCTTATAGGATTTTTCTACAAGAAAATATCAGCTCAGCAGGCTATGAAAAAAGCATTCCTTGTCACAAAACTTGCCGACATCGGTTTACTGGTTGGATTGTTTTGGATTTATAAAGTATTCGGTACTTTAGATATTCCTAGATTAACTGAATTAGCACCCCAAGTATTAATCGCTACACCGGGCATTGCTACTGCAATAGGCTTACTCCTGTTTATTGCTGCTATTGGCAAGTCGGCACAGTTTCCGCTGCATGTTTGGTTACTCGATGCTATGGAAGGGCCAACGCCTGTTTCAGCCATGATTCACGCAGCCACGATGGTTGCTGCAGGGGTTTACTTGATGGCTCGAGCCTACCCCATACTTGAACAAGGAAATAGCCTAGGCTTTATAGCTGCCATAGGCGCAATTACCGCCCTCTTCGCTGCCCTCCTAGCACCTGCCTTTACAGACATCAAAAAAATCCTCGCATGGTCAACCGTCTCACAACTCGGTTTCATGTTCATCGGTCTAGGTGCCTTCGGTTGGATAGCAGCTGTTTTCCATCTAGTAACCCATGCTTTTTTCAAAGCACTATTATTTCTCTGCTCTGGTTCAATGATTCACGGCTCTGGCACACAAGACATCTTCAAAATGGATAATCTTGCCAAGTACATGCCAAGCACACGTTGGACATTCATCATCGGGGGCTTATCGCTCGCAGGTGTCGTTCCATTTGCAGGTTTCTGGTCTAAAGATGAAATTCTATTATCGCTCAAACATGCAGCCAGTGATAACGCTGGCTATGGCGTCTTACTACTCATGGCGTACGCAGCTTCTTTCTTAACAGCACTCTATATTACTAGAGCTTACATCATAGCCTTTGAAAAACCAAGCGAAGCTTCTCCGTGGGATGAAGCAGCTTGGAATCAAGCAGACTTCGCAGAACTCAACATGACAAAAGCGGATTTAGAAGCGGATGCGAAACACGACCATCTTCACCTACACGACCCACCACATGAATCTGGTTGGCACATAACAGCGTCGCTGTGGACCTTAGCTGGTGGCAGTGTCATCATCGGTCTACTTGGCAGTCCACTATTTGGCAATGCCTTTCAGTCATTTATCTATAAAGGGTCTGCGCCACATATAGAAACAATTGCTGCACAAATTCCGGGATTCATTATCGGCACAGCAATTGCTTTTGCTGGGATTACGACTGCCTATATTCTTTACATGACCAACATGGTCAATATCACCATGCCAAAACAAATCACCCAACTACTCCACAAACGTTTTTATATTGATGAACTCTATTACAAGTTTATGGTAAATCCACTGACCAAACTAACCACACCAACTGCTTGGGTTGATAGACGCTTGCTAGATGGTGCAATCGACTTCATTGCTTGGGGTGCTGGATTCACAGGAAATATTCTTAAGCGAGTTCAGACAGGTCGTCTTGATCTTTATGCTTGGACCATCGCTGCTGCTGCACTTGCACTCTTGCTTGGTTTTGCAGGCTTTTCTCTGGCAGGTATGGGAGGAGGTCACTAGATGCTAACGCTTTTAATCGTCTTCCCTATTCTCGCGGCAATCGCAAGTCTTTTCCTTAAAGATGGCAAGCTGATGAAACTCTTGGCCTTAGCAGTCTCAGGCATGTGTACACTTTTTAGTGGAGCGCTATGGTTTGCCTATGACTTACAAGCTGGTGGTATGCAATTTATCAACGAAGCTAGTTGGATTCCACAACTTGGCATTAGCTATAGTGTGGGTCTGGACGGGCTTAGTGTTCCTTTTGTATTCCTAAGCGCGCTACTCACCTTCTTAGCCATCATTGCTGAATGGAACCGTAACGACACTACATTCTATGCACTGTTTTTAGTTTTACAAGGTGCGCTGACGGCTGTATTCCTATCCTTAGATTTAATTCTATTTTTTATAGCCTTTGAAGTTGCACTCATTCCTATGTTCTTTATTATTGGTAACTGGGGTTATGATGAACGTCGCTACGCTGCGATTAAATTCCTGATCTATTCTTTAGTTGGCTCAGTCTTTCTACTCGTAGGAATTCTAGCAACAGCGTATCTTGCCTCACCTGATGCTGTCACCTTTGACTACCGTATCCTTAGTGAAACTGCACAAACTATAGCTGGACCAACTGCCCTGCTTTTGTGTCTAGGCTTTGCCATTGCATTCTTAATTAAACTTCCAAGCGCACCCTTTCATACATGGTTACCGCATGCACACACCCAAGCACCGACTGCAGGCTCGATTATGCTAGCTGGCGTCATGCTTAAGATGGGTGGCTATGGGCTGATTAGGTTCAACCTAGCCTTCTTCCCTGAAGCGATGCAAAGCTTGCAAATCGTTTTTGCAGCACTGGCAGTTTTAAGTTTGCTTTATGGTGGCTTTGTAGCCTTAGGTCAGACCGACCTTAAAAAACTAGTTGCCTACTCTTCAGTAAATCACATGGGTTTTGTGCTACTTGGCATCGCCTCGCTCACTACCTTTGGTGTACATGGTGCTGTTTATCAGATGATTGCCCACGGTGTTATCACAGGGCTATTATTTATGATGATTGGTATGCTCAGTAACCGAACCCACACACGGAGCATAGCTGCTATGACTGGCATGTATACAGCCATGCCGATATTTGGTGGCATGATGTGGCTAGCAATGTTGGCTGGTGCAGGTATACCGGGTATGGCTGGTTTTGTGGGCGAATTTCAAGCCTTGCTTGGTGCTTTCCAAAATGACGCAACCGCGCTCTTTGCCGTGCTTGCCTGCTTTGGCATATTGATAAACGGTGCTTTGATGCTCTGGACCATTCAGCGTGTGTTACAAGGTGAACCAACTCAACAAATGACAGAAAACTATGACCTCTATGATATGAAACCACTTGAACTTATTGCAGCTGTTCCCTTAGTTGTTCTAGCTGTGCTTTGGGGCTTGTTTCCTATGATGCTAACGCCTTATATAGATATTGGTGTGCAACAAGCACTTGGTAATTTACAGAGCTTGCTCAGATTTGCGGGGCTTTAATTATGGTGATGCTTGGTTTATTGACACTTACCTTAACTGCGAGCGCACTGCTGCTTTTTTCTAATCAGTTAGAAAGAAATCCAAAGATGGCTGGGGGGATTGCGTTAGGCTCGAGCCTCTTTGCGCTCCTCTTCTTCACCATCTCTGGGGCAACCACTGGCACAGTTCTTGGCATGCTAAATGCCAATGGCGTCACTGCAATTGGTGGTGCAACGCTCTGTCTAATAGCAGCCTTAACCATCATGGGTATGGTTGCCAATCCCTACAAATACACCGCTGGCTTAACCGAAGTCTACGCCTTAGTTCTCTATACTGCCCTCGGTGGCATATTAATTCTGGCTGCCAATAACCTACTCCTACTATATGTAGGCATTGAGCTTTCTAGCTACAGCACCTACATACTTGTTGGCTACTACCGCAACAAGCGCAAAAGTACAGAAGCAGCAGGCAAATATTTTGTGCTTGGCGCTTTAGCAAGTGCTTTCTTGCTTTATGGGTTTAGCTTAGTCTTTGCAGCTTCTGGCAGTATCTACTTTGATGCGATTACAGCGAATCTTTTAGCAAACACGTCACTACCTACACTTATCTTCCCTGCTTTAGCCCTGCTACTTGTGGGCTTTAGCTTCAAACTTGCACTTGTACCATTTCATGCTTGGACACCAGACGCTTACCAAGGCGCACCAACTATGGTTGCAGCACTTTTATCAGTAGGTCCAAAAGTAGCCATTACCATTGCTTTAGCCAACTTAGTCACTAAAGTGTTTTCACTTGAAGGTTTGGAGCTTGTGCTTACACATGCGCTGGCTTATCTAGCTGCTCTCACCATGACAATTGGTAACTTACAAGCACTTGGTCAAAATAATCTCAAACGTCTACTTGGCTATTCTTCAATTGCTCAACTCGGTACAATAACCGTTGGCATCGCTAGTGGTAGCATACAAGGTTACGCAGCGATTATGCTTTATGGCATTGGTTATGTCTTTAGTAACATTGGTGCATTTACAATCATTGCTACATTGGCTGATGCAGGTATTGCGCCCATCATCAATAAGTATCGTGGGTTGGGTAAACGCCAACCAATTATTGCAACGCTATTCACCTTATTCTTACTAAGCCTTGCAGGTATGCCACTTTTAGCTGGCTTTGTGGGCAAGCTATTTGTATTCAAAAGTGCGGTTGATGCTGGTTTAATTCTATTGGCACTTATTGCCGTTGCAAATACTGTTTTAGCCTACTTCTACTACTTCCGAATCATTATTGCTATGTGGTTGCACGAAAGTGATGATGCGCTAGAATCACCAGCAGTTTCTGACACTATTTTAGACACTCAGCATTCACCAGTAAACGGTGTGGGTAGTTTGCGCTTACAGCCAACTGTGTTAGTTGCACTCATTATAGCTGCGGCTGGTGTCATACTGATTGGCATATTACCCAGTCCCTTACTAAACTCGATCTATCAAGCGCTGCAATAGCGATCAAAAGGTAAGTTCAAATTATTCATGAACAGCAGTTGACAATGTATCGATAGGAAGTCTTGTGACTTAGAGTTACATTGATTCTGAAAATATATGTTGTAAACAAATGGGTAGGCCTATCATTTGCTCAACCATATTCCGTAAGTCACGTAGCCAATTCTGTAAAATCACATCAGACTAAACTACGGATATAAACGGAATTGGTATAAGTCGAAGCAAGCGTCAAAACGTTTATCATTCTGCAAGTTCATTTAAAAAAGGAACCCACCGTATAGATGGGTTCCTTTATTGTTTACACTTTACTCAAATAACTAGCAGCGTTTTCACCGAATGTTGACACACACTGAATGGGTTTGTTCTTACTCACCTGCGTTCGCTGATTTGTTGCTAGCTCAACAAATCGTGGAAGTGTTTTAGTTAATAGATTTCCTATAATCGTAACCTACTGGTTGTTCATCTTTGGGTATACGTTCCATAGCTTCTTCGTGTGCTTGACGTTCGCGAACAACTGTCTTACCTGGCGAGGCTTTGACACCTTTTTGCTTAGGTTTAGCATTTGAATTTTGCAGCGACTTCGACGCTTTCTTCTGTGATTGAAAACGTAGCTTAGCACGACGTTCCATAGCTTCTTGAGCTTCTTGTTCAGTAAGTGGTTCAGTAACGATCATAGTTAGTATGTTGCCATCATGTTGTTTACCTTGTAAAACATCAATATCTACAGTTGGAAAAATCTCTTTTAATTGCTGTGATAAAAACACTGTGTCTTTGCGATTACCACGTAAACGAATAACAAGAATATCTGAATCTCGGCGTCCGTCAGCAAAACTTGCCTTAATACCCAATTCTGTAGCAGCACTCACAACCGAGCGACGAATTCTATTTTCTGTTTGTTGAAAATCCCTCATATTGCCTCCCTGCCATTTCCAGAATTTCTAGTATCAACCAGCTTTTCTTTCATAACACTTAAACTTACAATCGTAGTTCTTTACAAAGCTATCTTTTTGTCCTTGTAACGAACTGCTTTGCCAAATGCTTAAGAATTTATTAACCCAAATTGCCTTGGATTTAAATAGTGTGAATTACTAACTTACTATTATTAATATATATCTAGCGAATACCAGAACTACTAATAGCGTTTATAAGAACACACCTCACATCTATAAAAAGTATAACTAACGAATGTCATCCAATCATTAGCTAGCTGATTCAGAATACAGTCACTTTTTACAGTATCGTTTAGCAGCAGTCCTAGAGACTAGCAAGCAGCACCGTCTAAAGAGTGCATCCTACTAAAGAGTGCGTCCTGCTAAAGGTTGAAGGAATATCTAGGCTTGTTTCATTTAACAGAGACACACCTTGAAAGTTTTTTAAAAAGCAAAAAAATATTTATTCGTGCTGAACCTATGGTCAACCTTAGATGGTGGATGGGACGCACCCTATCTAAACAAAAAAGTAGATATAACCGTATCGGTAAGTGGCTTGAGTTGCTATTATGATTTATCTTAGGAACCTCGTTATAGGCACTTAGATAGTATAAACAAGCTTTACGCCACCAACCTACTACTAACTAAAAAAATAAAACGCTTACTCCCTTTAATCCTTATGAACAAACGCCTGATAGGTCTCCCTGATGTTGCTCGCCTGAGTCTATTTACAGAACACAAAGGTCCTGCGATACTCGTCACGACTAATGAGCGTATGGAACTATTTAGAGATGCAGCTATTTTTGATAGTCCAGTTAGCCATAATCCATTTATACAAAACTGGGCTGAGCGCAAAGATAAAGTTGTTCTTAGCTTTGAACATGCGCTTAAAGTATTTCCAAACAATCCAGAAGCGCTTCAGTTAAAGCTCGAGCTCAACCAAACTTACCCACGAGACGCACTCCTAGAACAACTCCTCAGCTACGGCTTTGAACGTGACGACTTACCGGGCTTCAGCATACGTGGTGACACCTTAACTCTCTACTTTGACGAAGACGAGAACCATCACCTACGCTTAGAGTTCTTTGGTGATGAACTAGATAGCATCAAATACAACGATGAAACTATCACTAGCTATAGCCTAGCGCCTTTAGCAGACGTAGAACTGAGCGATGAAAGCTGGACTGCTAAACTCATAGAAAAACTTGATGGTGCAATCTACTTAGATGCGCCAGAACTCTTCACTAGTGAAGTTAGTGAACTAGAAAGTGACCAAATCCGCCTTGACTGGTTTTGGGACCACTGTACTGAACGTGGAAAAAACAAAGATCAAGGTCTTGTTTCTTTTGGACGAGATGAGCTTGATTTAGAAGAAGAAAAATCCGAATTAGCTAACTTAGGGTATTACCGAGGCAAGCTTCAAGAGTTTGCACAAGATGCAGAAACTTGGTTAAAAGATGGCTACAGCATCAACCTCATTTTGCGTTTTGAGCGCACAGGTAGATATTTAGAAGAAAAGATTATTGATAACCTCAACATCGCTTGGGGTCGCTATATCAAACATGAAGCAGGCACGCTGCGCCTCGTCTTTGAAGGCAATACCCGTGGTGGCTTTAGGGATGTTGCAAATAAACGCATCATCTTAACTGAAGATTTGCTCTATGCCTACCAAGGCACTCGGAGCCTTAAGCGCTTACCTGGTAAATCTGTAAGTGATGCAACCCAACTTACGGTTGGTGATTATCTTGTGCATCCTGAAACTGGTATTGGTTTGTTCTTAGGTTTAGAACCTAAATCAGTACTTGGTGTAACTCGTGATTATTTAATTTTGCAATATTCTGGTGAAGGTAAGCTTTATTTACCTGTTGACCAACTGCCACTACTCAGGCGACATCCTGGCACTACAGATACGCCTCCTAGGTTGTCTACTTTAGGGACCAATGAATGGGCTAGAGCTAGGGAGAAGGCTCGAGCTAACGCACAAGAACTCGCTGCAAAACTCATCAAGGTATATGCAGAACGTCAAGTTAGTGAAGGCGTTCCACTGCCTGCACAAGAGGATTGGGATCAACAAATTGCCACCTCTTTTCCCTTTGACCTAACTGCTGACCAAGCCAAGGCAATCGATGAAGTCTGGGCAGACATGGAAAGACCCTTCCCGATGGACAGGCTTGTTTCTGGTGATGTCGGTTTTGGTAAAACTGAAGTTGCAGTCCGAGCAGCACACCGGGCTGTGGGCCATAAAAAACAAGTTGCACTTTTGGTACCAACTACCGTACTTGCAAAACAGCACTACGAAACTTTTTTAGAACGCTATAAAGACCTACCTGTCGTTGTAGAAATGATGTCACGCTTTTCTAGTAGCGCTGAAATAACATCAACGCTAAAAGGGTTAAAAAGCGGTTCTGTAGATATCGTTATAGGAACGCACAAGCTTTTATCAGATGGCATCATCATAAAAGATTTAGGCTTATTGATTATTGATGAAGAACACCGTTTTGGTGTGGCACAAAAAGAGCGTATTAAAAGTTTTAAAGCTAATGTAGATATTTTAAGTTTATCTGCTACACCTATTCCAAGAACACTTTATATGAGCATGGTTGGCTTACGTGACATCTCACAGATTATGACACCGCCTATGGGTCGTAAACCCATCCAAACCGTCTTGCAACCTTATAATCCAAATGCAATTCGCGACGCTGTTATGTTCGAATTAGAACGTGGTGGTAAAGCCTTTTATATCCATGACCGCATTGGCTCAATGGGCTCACGTGCCATGATTCTTAAAGCACTCATACCAGAAGCCCGTATAGGTGTAGCACACGGTCAAATGAGTGGTACAGAGCTAGAAGATGTCATGATTGCCTTTGAAGAAGGTGCTTATGACCTCCTGTTAAGTACTACCATTATAGAATCTGGTATTGATATAGGTAAAGCAAATACACTAATCATTGAACGTGCCGATAGACTTGGCTTAGCCCAGTTGTATCAGCTTCGTGGGCGTGTTGGACGTAGACAAACTGAAGCATGGGCTTACTTGCTCTACCCAGGTAAATTGACCGAGCAAGCACAGCGCAGACTGTACGCAATTGCTGAACTAAATGACTTAGGTAGCGGACACTTACTTGCAGAAAAAGACATGGAAATTCGTGGTGTAGGTAACTTGCTTGGACCTGAGCAACACGGTCAGGTTAATGCAGTATCGCTTTCTGTATATACAGAATTGCTCGCTGAAGAAATTTCAAAACTCAAAGGTGAGTCGGTTGATAAAACACCTACTGCTACACTAGCTCTAGAAATAGATGCACGTTTACCACCAAACTATATTGCTATTGACGATGATCGCATTAGCTTCTACGGTAGACTTTCTGATACGAAGAGTCTTGCAGAGATTGGTCGCATACGTAATGAGCTTCGGGCTAACTTTGGTCCATTACCTGTTGAGGTTAAAAACTTTGTTGACTTAGCAAAATTACGCATTTTAGCAACGCAAAAAGGTGTGTCTGGCATCAAAGAAATGATGACCGATGTTCAGATTACCTTCCATAAAGATGGTATAGAAAATCTAGATTATGATGCACAAGGTCTTAAGAAATTGCCGCAAAGTATAGAAGTTACGAGTTATCCACCAGGTTTTAGTATTAAAAAACGTGGGATTAAACAAGAAGACTTAATTAAAGTGCTTAGCGATGTTCTTTATTTGTGTGGCTAATACAAAAAAGTTATTGTCTTTTTTGCCAGTCAATACTAGTTTCCAGTCAGTTAGGATTTAGTGCTGCTTTTACAATTCCAAAATCCCCATTGAGATAGCTCTTCAAAACTGGCTCCACCTCTACAAAACTAAGCTTTGTGACCCATTCTGGTGAACAAACTTCCGCTAACTGTATAGCTTTTTTAAAATGCTCTCTAGTATAAACAAAAGTACCCATCAAATGTTTTTGGTGTCGAATTATCTCAGAGATATTAATATCAAGATTAGGACTAGCAAAACCCATAAAGATACACTTTCCACCCTTTTTAGTTATTTCAATTGCTTTATTGCGACTTTCTATAGACCCAAAAGTTTCGAAAACCACATCATATTGACCGTGTTGCTCATCTAAACAAGAACTAGCACCAAGTTTAAAAGCAACGTCTAGTCGAGTAGCTGATGGGTCACAAATAGCAATATCTGTGTGTCCACTTGATCTAGCAGCAGCAACCAATCCAAGTCCCAAACCACCAGCACCTATTATGGCGATACTGTTTTTGGAATCGGTTTTCGCTATCTCCCAAGCATTGATTGCATTGGCAAAAGGTTCAACAAAAACTGCTTGTTCCCAGCTGAGTGTTTTTGGTAATTCTACAATGCTTGACTTTGGGACAACGACTTGCTGTGCAAAACCACCATCAGAATGTACACCAATGAGTGTCCACATATCGCAAAGTTGCATTAAGCCAGTAGTACAGTAGTCACAGTTACTACAGCTTTGTAGAGGATAGACAGCAGCTCGAGCCCCACTTGAAGTTGTCCCCAAAATGCCATGACCCATAATATGCGGTAAAGGCCGAATACCTGGATTAGCCAAAGCCATATATTCGCTACCCCCAATTGAGCAAAGTTCTATCTTAAGAAGAACTTCATCCGCTTTTGGTTCAGGAGACGCAACTTCCTTTAGATCCAAAATATTCTTATCTTCTAAAACTAGTGCTTTCAATGTTTGTTTCCTTAGTTTGATAATTTTGGTTCTAGCTTACTATCTAATTCTAGCTTACTATCTAAATCGACTTAAAGCATTTTCTATTCTTGTCGAAGTGCTGTAACTTGTATCTCAATTTTCATTTTAGGGTCTAATAGATTTGCTGATAGCATGGTAGCAGCAGGACGGACTTCTCCGAAGTATTTACCTAGGACTGGCCAACAGGTTTCGAAGTCTGTGGCTACAGGAAGAATATAGGTTACTCGAACAGTATCAGCAAGGCTCGAGCCTGCCTCTTGCAGCGCAGCCTCAATGTTCTTTAAGCACTGCTCCGCTTGTTCACTCACATCATCAGAAATACTCATGTCCGAATAATCGTAACCAGT
>CALHRJ010000358.1 GCA_938038395.1 uncultured Deinococcales bacterium
GCAGAATTTACGCTTTTGTTGAGAGGTTCAGAGTTTCTAGGGGATGCTAGTTTTGATGCGGTCGTGGCTCGAGCTAAGCTAAATAGAGGCGACGACATCGAAGGTTACAAAGCCGAATTCCTACAACTAGCAAAACAAGCCCAAATTCTATCATTACGTTAAGACATTAGAGCAATAGAAAATCAGAAGAAATGGCATCTATCGAAAATTGATAAATGCCATTGAAATTTTATGGAGCCAAAAGGGTTACTTTTCAGATCCAGCCAACAAGCCACGTACAAAGTAACGTTGTAAAGCAAAGAATACAAATAGTGGAACTGATATAGAAATAAATGCACTACTGGTTAGAATCTCCCAGTTGTCACCCCTTGAACCTAATAGTTCTGTAATTTTAGAGGTGAGTACAATCTGATCAGGTCGTTTACCTAAGAATACAAGTGCAACTAGCAAATCATTCCAAGTCCATAAGAATTGAAAAATAGCAAAAGAAGCAAGCGCAGGAACCGATAGTGGCAGAATCAGTTTAGTAAAGATAGAAAAGTGAGATGCGCCATCTATGCGTGCAGATTCAATAATATCTTTGGGTAAGCCCCCTATATAATTCCGCAATAGATATATTGCAAGGGGTAAACCAAAGCCAGTATGTGCCAACCAAATACCTGCGTAGCTCTTCGCTTCGAAACCAAACTGATCACCCACAACATTATAAAGTTTTAGAAGTGGAATCAGTGACATCTGCAAAGGTACGACCAACAAACCAACCACAACAGCAAATAAGAATTGCCTACCTGGGAAACGCATCCAGGCAAAAGCGTATGCAGCGAATGCCGCAAGTGCAATCGGAATAATTGTAGCAGGTACTGCTACTGTAAAGGTATTCAGGAAGGCTTGACCTATGCGTTCAGATTGTAAAACTTCTGTGTAATTCTTCAAACTAAAAGTTGGTGGTATATTCGCAACATAGAATATCCTTTTACCTCGTGTATGTTCAAAGGGTGTTGGAGATACCCAGTCATAGCTTCCATCTTGTGCCAGTGTAAGCGTAGAACCATCACCCATATCAACAGCTTCGTCAAAGGTATAGGTGTCAAGCGCATCTTGCTTTAAACCCAAAGTCTTTATGTTTTTCTTGCCACTATCTTCTGCAAAAAAGCTTCCAGAAATAACATACATACCATTGCGTTCAAATTGGTCATCCATGTCACCAGTTCTTCCAACTTCGTTACGTTCAGTTGTGCGGAGTGCAGACCACCATCCAGAAATAATAAGCTGATCTTTATTACGAAGTGAGCTTATAAATAAACCAAAAATAGGCAGCGTCCAAACAAGAACAAACATAAGTAAGACAAGGTGGACCATTAACTTATTAAAGCTAAATTTCACTTAAGTGCCTCCTCTTGTTGAAAGCGACGAATGTTCCAAATCATAATTGGAACTACAGCAATCATAATGACAACGGCTAACATACTGCCTCGGCCAAAGTCGCCACTGCGGAACATCCAGCGGTACATCATGTTGGCGACAACTTCTGTGTTCCATTGACCATTTGTCATGGCGAAAACAATATCGAAAACCTTAAGTACAACAATTGTAATGGTTGTCCAAACTACGAGTATTGTGCTTGTAATTTGAGGAATCAATATTCGCATGAAAATTGCAAAACCATTTGCACCATCAATCTTAGCTGCTTCAATCGTTGACTCTGGTACACCACGTAAAGCTGCGCTAAGCAGTACCATAGCAAAGCCTGTTTGAATCCAAATTAAGATGAACATCAGGAAGATATTATTCCAAAAAGGAATCGTTATCCATGCTTGTGGTGTGCCTCCAAAGAAGCTCACAATTGCATTAACAATGCCAATCTGCGCTGCATCTGGTCCACGGTAATCATAGACAAATTTCCATATAACACTAGCACCAACAAAAGAAATAGCCATCGGCATAAATATAAGTGACTTGGCAATATTTCCCCAACGCACGCTGTCTGCAAGCGTTGCTATAATAAGTCCAAAGATTGTGCTCATTGTAGGTACGATGATTAGCCAAAGTAAGTTATTAAAGATAGCTTGTCTGAAGTCAGCATTGTTAAATGCCCAGGTATAATTATCTAAGCCAATAAAGTTTTGTGAGTTTTTGTCATAAAAACTCAAGATAATTGTCTGGATAGCTGGATAAATTAAGTACATTGTTAGGATAAGCAAGGCTGGACCAACAAAAAGCCAAGGGCGTATACGCTCACGGATTTTTTCTCGGCTTATGTATTGCCCATCACGGGTACGACCATCTCTTAGAGATAAGTCAAGTATCCAGTTGCTTCCAAAAAAGTAGATAAGTAGCGCACCAACGCCACCGCCCATTACAAGGAGTGCTCGAATGATTTGCTCCATTAATTAGTATTCCTTTCAGGTAGTTGTATAGATAAAGCTATTTAAAAAATAAAGTGAATGAAATAGGTATTTAGAAATAATAGTTAGATAAATATCATTAGTAATATTTTATAAAAAGTATGTCATTCTGAATGTAGTGAAGAATCTTGATAAATACCTCATGAAATATACTGTCGTTATTGTAACCCCTTCGAGATTCTTCGCGTTGCTACAGAATGACATATCGGGATTATTTCAATAATAATTACGCAGGGTGCGTTCTAGGTACCGTCTTTTGTGCCTCACTATTCCAACAGCTTCCATAAAGAGAATTCGAAAATCTTATTTAACCCTTGAATGAATTTTAGGAGTTCGAACTCAAGTTGGTAGGTAGATAGCCTACCCTACAAAATCTTTGTACCTCATTTTTGAGAGGGGAAATTAATACCAATTCCGTTTATATCCGTAATTTAGTCTGATGTCATTCTTATGGAGATACCTAAGTAACCTACGGAATATGGTTGAGCAAATGACAGCTCTAGCTCATTTGTTTATTACATATATTTTCGGACACGGTATAAGGGAGGTTTATTTGTGCCCTGATTAAACTATTGGAATTTGCACTTCATTTGGCGCATGGAACGCAGCCTACAAAATTCGGGTAGCTATCTTAATGTTTTTAATGATGATGAACCTCAACCTATAGAACTTTCGATAAAAAATCAGGGTGGCGAAACCGCCACCCTGATATAAAATCTAGAGAATCCTAATTATAAGGGTTTAACCTTACTTAATTTCATCCCAGCTAGCTTGGATTGCGTCAGCAACGTCTTGTGCTGAAGAACCACTAGTATAGTCAACCATACCTGTCCAGAATGCACCTGCACCGATTGCGCCTGGCATTAAGTCAGAAGCATCAAAGCGGAAGGTTGTCGCATTAAGAAGGATATCACCTTGTTTTTTCAAGGTATCGTTTGCATATGCATCAGTATTTACACCTTTGTGTGGTGTTAGGAAGCCACTTTGTGCCATCCAGATTTCATGTGCAAGAGGAGTTTGGAGGAATTCAAGAAGTGCATGTGTTGCTTCGTTCTCTTTAGCCATACCGAAAAGTGTGCCTGCACCAAGAACTGGGTTACCTAAGTCACCTTCAGCAAATGCTGGGAAGTAGAAGAAGTCTGCGTCCACACCAAGTTCTGTACCTTCAGGGAAGAAGCTTGGAATGAAGCTTGCTTGACGGTGCATATAGCAGTCAGCAGGAACGTTGAATAGACCTTGTGGGCTATCGCGGAAGTCTGTTGTAGCAACAGCAGAAGCGCCACCAACTACGTAGTCATCATTCTTAGCAAAGCTACCGAAAGTATCAATTGCCGCAACAACACGCTCGTCATTAAATGGGATTTCATTTGAAACCCAACCGTCATAAACATCTGGTGTTTGAGTACGAAGCATAATATCTTCAACCCAGTCAGTTGCAGGCCAGCCAGTTGCGCCACCTGAACCTAGACCGATACACCAAGGCGTGCCACCGTCTGCAACGATTTGGTCACTAAGTGCAATTAGTTCTTCCATGCTACCAGGTACGTCGTATCCAGCATCGTCAAAGTTATCTGGTGAATACCATACAAGGCTCTTAACGTCCACTTTGTAGAAGAAACCATAGAAGTCTTCTTCGCCATCTGCGTTTGCGTAGGTACCAAGATCAACCCATGATTGACCTGCAGCGTAGTTATCTAGTGTCCATTGTTTTGCATCGTCACCAAGTGGAATTAGACCACCTTGTGCAGCAATGTCAGCAGCTAAACCTGGTTGTGGGAATACTGCTAAGTTTGGTGGGCTACCAGCGCTGATGTCGATACGGATTTGTGTTTCGAAATCATCAGAACCAGAGTAAACAACGTCCGCACCTGTGGCGATTTCAAAGCAGTCTAAAATGCTGTTAATTAAATCTTGGTCAGGACCAAGCCAAGGACCAAAAACAGTCACTTCTTGACCTGATAAATCCATATCTAAGAACTTATCCATGTTTTCCCAGTGAAAACGGGCATCTCCACCGACATCACAAGTTGAGCCATCCTGAGCAAAGGCTGGCATGAGCATGAAGCTCAGTAGTAGCGCAAACAACAAACGTGAAACTTTTTGCATTTTTGTACTTCCTTCCAATTAAAAACAACTGTTTAAAATACCTTTACAGCTTTGTAGAAACTGCCAAAACAAGGTCTGAAGCTTTAAGGTCTGAAGCTTTTGTAGAAGCGGTTACTAGCTAGATTATTTTAATACAAATTGTCTTATAGTTAATATAACATTAGCTATGCAAGATTTGCAAGATATTTTTCCTTGTTTTGCAATTTAGAACTTTTATACTAGTTTATGCTAATGTGACTATTGATATTTTAGCGAATATTAATAAGATATAAATGTAATGTAGATGAGATTCCTACTTTGCAAGTAAAAATCAATGTAGCTAATGAGAATATTACATAATTTCATTTTTAAATCTGCAATTTTTACATAAAAAAGAATGATATTGTCAATTTGTGTCTATTTTTACATAACTATTGGACCAAAACATGATTGTTAGGCTTTGCGATTTTTTTGAATCCTTTGCGCTATTCTTATCAAGACCCATGAAAGATTAAATTTAAACTATGCCTCATAATAAAACACAACTTATTACATATGCTGATTCACTTGGTGGTAGCTTAAAGAACTTAGAACAGGTTCTCAAAACACACTTTAGTGATGTGTTTCAAGGTGGTGTACATATACTGCCGCCTTTTCCATCTTCTGGTGATCGTGGTTTTGCGCCACTTAACTATTTTGAAATTGAACCTAGTTTTGGTGATTGGCAAGATATTGAGTCAATCGGAAACGATTTTGATGTTGTGCTTGATCAGATGGTCAATCATATTTCAAGACAATCGTCGTATTTTCAGGACTTTGTTAAAAAAGGACGTAGCTCAGACTATGCTGATCTTTTTATAACTTTAGATAAGATTTGGGCAGATGGTCAACCTAAAGATGAAGATGTTGCAAAAATATTTTTGCGTAAGCCTGAACATCCATTTTCAGATATTTTGATTGAAGAGACACAAGAAATCGAGCGTATATGGACTTCCTTTGGTCCTAGGGTAGATTGGTCAGAGCAAATTGATTTAGATGTGAATTCACAAGCTACTAAAGATTTCATTGTTTCAATATTTGAACACTTTAAAGCGAAAAATGTGAAGATGATTCGCCTTGATGCGATTGGTTATGTAACCAAGAAAGCAGGCACGAGTTGCTTTTTTGTTGAGCCAGATATTTATGAGTTCTTAAGTTGGGTAAAAGCTGAAGCAGATAAGTTGGAGCTCGAGCTCCTCCCAGAAATCCACGCACATCACAGCATCAATAAAAAACTCACCGCTCAAGGCTATTGGACCTACGACTTTGTGCTACCAGGTTTGATTCTACATACACTCTATACAAAAAATGTAGCAAAGCTGCAAGACTATTTAAAAGACTGCCCAAAAAATCAATTCACTATGCTTGACTGCCACGATGGTATTCCTGTGCAACCTGACCTTGAAGATGTTCTGACGATAGAAGAGTCAAAGCACATTGTAGATGTTTGTATGCAACGTGGCGCAAACTTGAATAGGATTCTTGCAAAAGGTGATGAGCATATAGAGTTTGATGCACATCAAATTAACATTACCTACTACGATGCTTTAGGAAGAGATGACAACCTTTACTTGATGGCAAGGGCGATTCAATTATTTACACCCGGTATACCGCAAGTCTATTATGTAGGTTTGTTGGCTGGGGAAAATGACTATGAGGCGCTTAAGGAGCAAGACGAGGCAAGGGCTGTGAATCGTCATAACTATAGTGTTGCTGAAGTAGAAGAAGCGTTGACACGACCTGTGGTTCAGGGTTTGCTCGAGCTGATCCGTTTAAGAAATACCCATGAAGCTTTTAATGGTGATTTCCGTGTAGAAGCAGCGCATGAGATTGGCGATGATGTACCTGTAGGACTTGTGATGATTTGGGAAAAAGGTGATAAGAAATGTTCACTCGCAGTACATCTTTTAGAAGAACGTTATTCAATACAGAGTACGTAATTTAGAGCTTTGAATTATTTGGACCTGTAGAGGAACGAATAATCAGTTTGTAGTCAAGCTGAACATGCTTGATTTCAGGTGGATTATCTTCAAGCAATAATTCAATAACACGCTCTGCGGCTAATTCACCATAACTTGTAACAGGTTGTTTGATGGTTGTAAGGCCAACCTGTTCAGAAATATCGTTGTCATCAAAGCCAATGATTGAAATGTCTTCGGGTACACGCAGGTTCATACTACGAATCGTTTTAAGTGCGCCTATTGCCATTTCATCTGTGACTGCGTAAACCGCAGTAGGTGGGTCTGCTATAGACATAAGATTTTGCATTGCCTCAGCGCCACCCTCATAAATATCGTTACCCGTATTTTGTAATCTTGGATTGGTTTGTAAGCCAGCATTTTCAAGTGCTTGTTTATAGCCTTGGTAGCGCATTTCACGCATTGTGTTGTGCATACCCGAAAAGTCTTCACCACCCATGATGATGCCAATACGTTTATGACCAAGGTTAATAAGATGTTGTGTCGCTAATTGTGAAGCAGCAACATTGTCGATATAAAAGCTATTAAAGCCTTCGATATTTGATTCAAGTGTGACCACTGGCAATTTACAAACTTGTAGATAATTGATAGCTGTTTCGTCTAAAGGAAAAGATGTTGTGATACATGCATCAATTAGGTTTTGGTCCACAAGGCGTTGTACAAGTTCTGACTGTGCTTCGATGCTATCGACACTGTAGTGCACAACTTCAAAGCCTTGAGCGTAGAACTTAAAGGTAGCAGCGGTCAAAATAGTGCTGTAAAACCATTGGTTTGCCAAAGGGGTAAAAATCGCAACAACT
>CALHRJ010000359.1 GCA_938038395.1 uncultured Deinococcales bacterium
GGGCATGGAATGTTGTCCGTGGCATTGTATTTTTAGGCTTGGCTTGGTTTTTTGCTGCACAGCTTTCACTGCCCACGACGGGTTGGTTGTTTGAGAATGCAGCTGGGGCTGCTTTGTTGGGGATAGTGCTTGTGTTTCAGCCAGAGCTTAGAGGGGCCTTAGAGCGCGTAGGTCGTTTTGGCAGCAAACACAGCAATTCGGGTGACCCTGTGCAAGAACTTGTAGCTGCAATTCGAGAACTTGCTAGCGAAAATCGTGGTGCACTTATAAGCATCCAACGTCGAGACCCCTTAGATGAATATGGAAAAATTGGCTCATCTCTAAATTCACCCGTAAGTGCTGCGCTGTTGCAAACTATTTTTGGTTCAAAAGGACCGTTGCATGACGGTGGTGTAATTATCAAAGACGACATGATTAAATACGCAGGTGCAATATTTCCAACTAGCGATAGGCGAGATGGTGTACCGATTAATCATGGTACACGGCACCGTGCAGCTTTAGGATTGTCAGAAGTTACAGATGCAATTACAATTGTAGTTAGTGAAGAACGAGGCACGGTTAGTGTGGCACAACAGGGTACAATTAAAAGCGATGTAGCACCTGCTGATGTGATTAAAGCTTTACGAGAAATTTACAGGACTTAGACTGTTATAGTAAGTTCTTTAGATCTAAATTAATAGATAAATGATTGGTTGATAGTTAGCAATATGTTCGATGAAGGCGCAGATAAATCTAGCGAGTCTAAAATAGATTCACAACACTATAGTGCAATGGATAACACTTATAGTCGTTCGACTATTGATACAACCCTAAAAGCGCCAGTAACGAAGCAAAGTGCAACAAAAACGAAAGCAGTGAAAAATACTATTTCTAACGATAAGTCTACTGAAGATGGTGGAATAAAGCGGTCAAATAAATCCGCTGTTAGAAGTACTAATTTTGAAATGGCCGATGCACAAAGCACCCCTGAGGCAAAACCATCAATTGTCAGGGATATGTCTTCTTTAGTGATTCGTCGGACACGTCAAACTTTAAAAAATAATTGGAATGCAAAGCTTGCATCACTTATCTTAGCTATTTTGGTATGGTCGATTATTTCAGCAAGTGAACAAGCAACAAGGCAACTGACAGTACTTGTACCATTAACAGTTTTAGGACAACCTATAGTTGCTGAAGCTTATCCTCTTCCAACAAATGTTGAAGTAAAACTATCTGGACCAAATACACGCTTAGACGATTTAAAACTTAGAGATCTCACTGCAACCATTGACTTACGTAATGTTTCAGGAGACTTTCAGGCAAGAGTGAGGGTGACTGGACCTAGAGGGATTGACATTGAAACCTATGATCCGAGGATTGTGGCTGGAAGAGTTGAGTAAGTCTCAGCCTAAATGGATTAATGCCTTTAAGTACTTATAGGCATACCACCTTTAATGATTATTGCTATTATGTTGACAGCTTAATGTGAATATAGGACTTGATATATGATTTACCCAATCCGTTACTACGGTGATCCCGTACTAAGAAAAAAAGCACAACCCATTACTACCTTTGATGACACCCTTAAAGCAGTTGCCGACAGTATGGTGGAAACTATGTATGATGCTTATGGCATCGGTTTAGCTGCGCCACAAGTAGGTCTTTTAAAGCGAATGTTTGTAGCTATAGAAACTGATCCAAATGCTAAAGAATCAGAACCAGATGATGATGACGCTCCGCCAAAAACAATAGATGAACTTCGTGAAGCATGGAATGTTATTGGGGAATACATCATGATTAACCCAAAAATTGTTTCTAAAAGTGGTGAACAATTTGGTACTGATGGTTGCTTAAGTACGCCCGGTATATTTCATAGTGCTATAAAGAGAGATATGGATATTGTAGTTGAGTATCAAGATGTAACAGGTAAAGAGCTCACCTTGGAAGCAAGCGGACGTTTTTCTCATGTTATCCAACATGAAAATGACCACTTAAATGGCGTTTTGTTCATGGACCGATTATCTGATACTGAAAAGCGTGCTTTTATGCAAGAACACCGTGAAGAATTTGCAGAAATCCAGCGTGATGCAAAGCATGTGATGAAACAAGTCAAACAAAATAAGAATCTTCAACCTGTTGTGTAGTATTCACTCGTATAATTTTTAGCTATGTCAAAAAACAAGACTGAAGGGCAGATTCAAGATAATATTGACACAGCAATAAAAGCTAAGAAGGTAAAAAAGTTATATCGATGCTCAGAATGTACAAATAGCGTAACGTTGACGATTACTGCAGATGTTGTTTGTACGCGTTGCAATGTTCCGATGAGACTATTTGAGGCTGAACAATCAGGACTGTTTATAACAACTACGAAGTCTGAAGATAAAGACAAAAAATAAAAAAGAGTTTATTGAACAAAAATTTCGCTAAAAGCTTTGACCTAAAATAAGGATGACTGCTAAATTTGTGAGCAATAGCATAATAAGCTAGCAGAAGACTCTGATTATGTTTGGCAATTTTCAATATTACAGATAGTTTGGAAGGCACAGCATGAAATCTATTAACTGGCAAATGATTAAGAATAATTGGGATATCGTTGCAATAGTAGTTGGTTACCCTTTGATTTTGATGATTACTGGGAACAAATATCCAAGTTTTAGTCTATTTAGCTTTTTTGGTTTGATAATAGTTGCTTTACTATTGGTAATTTTGCGAATTGTGAGTTTTCGTTATATGAGTTTTTATACGCACGAATGGAAACGAAAGTTTGGTCGTGGCAAAGCTTTTATGGTACTCGCTGTTGCGCTACTGCTGGCTAGCATACTTAGTTCTGCAACGCTGCCCGTTGGGTTTTTTCGTGAAGCCTTGACTGTAACGCTTTTAGCTGTTGTTGTTATATTGTTTTACTCAGACAAACGGCAACACTTTACAGCTTTGAGAGGTACTGTAAGTACATTTAAGCCGCGAAACCCTAAAGATTTAAACTAATATCGAAAAGTTAAGGTTTAAACTGCGTAAGCTAACTTTCTTCCACCACCCATAAATCGCCAGATAAAACCGCCATCCAAGGTACCTACGACACCTATAAAAGCCATTACCATTGGATACCATTCTGGTTGTGAGGGTTGTGCGCCAGTAATTATCATAGGTATAGCTACCACTAGGTTGATAGTCGCTAAGATTACTGTATGAATCAGCCCTGATCTGGGAGCGAGGTTAGCTGTTAAATAACCGCCAGCCATCGCTGCCATAAAGCCAGTTAAGATGTTTGCAATTAGGAAGCTCGAGCTAACGATTTCTCCTTCTGTAATTGATGGATTGAGTCCACCGTAAAAAACCATAGACAAAATCATAGTAGATAATATAACCAATGCTACGGTTAGCACCCAACCTGCGACAATTGCCAAAACACTTTTTAACATAACTTTCTCCTAGTAGCCTCAAAAAAGTTTCTTAAAAGACTATTGCATTGAACGATTTAATAATGAACTTGCTGCATAATGAATCCCTCGAAGTGTGCTTCGAATTTTTTTTGATATCAGTGTGACACTGAGTCAAAAGATTTTCTATCCATACTTCATAAGCTCGCAGCGAGCTTCTTCAATTTTGATGTTCCTTAAGCCAGAATATCACATCATCGATATTTTTATCTGGTGGAAAAACTGGGTAAAAGACTTTTTTGATTTCAGCATCAAATGTAATCAAGGTTAGGCGTTTATAAAGTTCCATAGCTTCAACTGACATCGTGGGTAAGGATAAGGCTGATTTTAGTGCAAAACTATCATCACTCAATAATTCAAAAGGTAAATGCAAGCGAGATTTTGCTTCCTTTTGATAAACAGTATCTTGTGTACTCAAACCATAAACATTTGCCTGCAAATCTTGTAGTTCTTGATAGTGATTTCGAAAGCTGCAAGACTGTGGTGTGCAACCGCGAGCACCTGGAATGGCTTCCCAATTATCCGGTAGTGCTACATCTGGTCTACCTGTCATAGGATAAATATAGATAACACAATAACCCTTAAAATTCGCAAGATTTACTGTTTCATCATTTGTGGCTGTAAGGCTAATACTTGGCAAAGTTAAACCACTTAAATGATTGGCTGCCCCGTCATCTTCAGGTATGGGTAGGTTGTTTGGTAAATCGCTTAATGACATGATTATAGTATACCGTATGTTAAGGCTATAGGCTTAAAAGCTTAACGATGTTGGTGACTACAAAGAGAGTCAGTACACCATTTTGTGTCACGGCTAAACTTGAAAATGCATCTGTTTTTTGCTTATTGTGAAAGCTCAATCGTTTTTAATAGTGATAGATGAGGTCAGTACTTATTGTTGGTCTTTAATCACAGTAACCTCATTGGTTTTAAACTCACGTGTACCCGTTCGAATAATTTTCATAACCGCCTGACAATTCGGATCAGGACACATAACTAAATTATCAGATTCCATCCAATCATTGTCATGCGTCATGCGCTGTTTGGCAGGCAGTAAAGGCAATACTGCTGCCATGGCGTACATACTAAAAGTTTTACCAGCAGGGATGCTGATGTTTTCCCCTGAGACTTCAAAGTAGTCACCAAGATGGTGATTACAGATATCTTCTAAACCTTCTTTAACCTGTACTATCTCAATTTTTAAATCATAAAGTGTGAAGCTACCTGCCATGTTATAGCCTAACTTTTGTTTAGATTATATTTCATAATGCGACCATGTTTGCCGTCAACATCGCGCTCGAGCGCATACACATCCCCAGGAATAGTCGCAAACTGTTGCCTTACTTCATCAATACGATTACAGTCACTTTCAGTGAGTTCTATACTATCTCGCAATTGCAAATGCTCAGCAAGATGTTTGGTGTTTCTAGCTCCAACAATGCAAGCTCGAACTGAAGATTGATTTAAACAGTAACTACTGGCAATCGTTGCAATGTCTGTATTTTTATCGTCAGCGATATTTCTTAAAACTTCAAGGATTTCTTGAAAGGCTTCCCAGCCACCCATTTCTTCAATCATTAGTAGATATTTTATGAGTGAACGATTGTCATAGGGTTCAGTTAGTTGAGTTTTGCCCAGATAGGCGTCAGATAACAAGCCACCTGCTACGCTGCCGTAGCAGAGGAGAGCGATGTCGTGGGACTTCATTAATGGCTCGAGCTTATCTGTAGCTCTCCTATCAATTACCGAATATTGTGTTTGAATCGAGGTTATTGGAATACCTTTATCCAAAATCTCTTGTAGATGTTGAGTATCAAAATTAGTCAAACCAATAGCCTTTATTTTCCCC
>CALHRJ010000360.1 GCA_938038395.1 uncultured Deinococcales bacterium
TGGAAGGATCATTTAAATGGCAAAAGTAAAACTAGGATACATTTGGTTAGATGGATATTCTCCAGAACCAAACATGAGACACAAGACTAAAGTGATTAACCATGACGGACCAGTAACTGTGGCAGATTGCCCAGAGTGGTCATTTGATGGTAGCTCAACTGAGCAAGCAGAAGGTCACTCATCTGATTGTCTTCTAAAGGCAGTGGCAGTTATTCCTGACCCAGACCGCAAAAATGCTTACTTAGTCATGTGCGAAGTATTGTCTGCTGATGGCAGCCTTCACCCAAGCAACGTGCGCGGTAGCTTTGATGATGACACCGATTTATGGTTCGGTCTTGAGCAAGAGTACTTCCTCATGCACGAAGGTAAGCCACTAGGTTTCCCTGCTGACGGCTATCCTGGTCCACAAGGTCCTTATTACTGTGCTGTTGGTGCAGGTAATGTATCTGGGCGTGAAATTGTTGAAGAGCATTTGGACATCTGTCTAGAGGCTGGTCTTAACATCACTGGTACAAACGCAGAAGTAGCTATGGGTCAGTGGGAATATCAGCTTTTCGCAAAAGGCGCTAAGCAAGCTGGCGACGATGCGTGGCTAGCACGTTATCTACTGGTCAGAACTGCTGAAAAGTATGGTGTTACTGTGAATATCGATCCAAAACCTGTTAAAGGTGACTGGAACGGTAGTGGTCAACACGCTAACTTCTCAAACACTGCTATTCGTGAGCAAGGTGGCGAAGAGCTACTTAACAAGATTATGAAAAGCTTTGAAAGACGCCACCAAATTCATATCGAAGCTTACGGCTCAGACAATGATCAGCGTCTAACTGGTTTACACGAAACACAATCAATTGACACATTCAGTTGGGGTGTTAGTGATCGTGGCGCATCTATCCGTATTCCTGTTGCAACTGCAAATGATGGTTTCAAAGGCTACTACGAAGATCGTCGTCCTGCTGCAAATGCTGATCCATATCAGATTGTTAAAGCAATCACAAACGCAATTCGCGAAGCTTGAGTTTCAATTTCTGAAAAGCGAAATTGAACTCTTAGAGAAGCCATCAAAATCGGATGGCTTCTCTTTTTTTGTTGTCCCTTACATAGTTGAGTTTCAATTTCTGAGAAGCGAAAATTGAACGCTTAAAGAGTCATGCAAATGCAATGACTTTTCTTTTTGCCTTGTTTCTGTAAAGGAAGACCTAGATGGATTCTAGCGTTTCAATGTCTGAAAAGCGAAAATTGAACGCTTAGAAAAGTCATTTAAAGGCAATGACTTTCCTTTTTCTTTGTACTTTCATTTAGAGTTTTTTGGAAATGGTACTTTGTACAAGATGAATGGTGCAAATGTTTATTTTAGGTGAACCACTTAGCTATTTTCTTTTTGAAATGATGGTTTTAGGTTTGTTTTTGTGCTGTCTGTATTTTGGATTTCGTAGGACGGATATTGTTAGGGTAGCGTTTGGGCTCGAGCTCCTCACATTCACAATCTACGGCCTTTGTTTTGAAAGCATTGCTGTAGCCTCAGGCTTTTACGAATACGCCCCCTTCACTTTTAGAATCTGGAACTCCCCACTCGTTATAGGCATGGGTTGGGCTGTCATCGGCGTATCCGTCATGTGGTTTACAGATAAATTAAACACCTCCGAATGGTCAAGACCATTTTTAGATGCTGCCTTAGCACTACTTATAGATTTAAGTATGGACGCTGTTGCCATACGAGATAGATATGATTTTGATGGTGAAGTGCTAGGCATGTGGAACTGGGGTTTGCCACTACAAGGTAAATGGTCAGAGATGGAGTGGTTTGGCGTACCTTTTGGCAACTTTGTAGCGTGGTGGGCGATTATTTTCCTTATGTCAGCCATGTTGCGACTAGGTCGATACGCACGACGTTGGTTTGCTAAAGGATATTTGGATTGGCTTTATCCAATTCTGTCAATGATAGCAGCATTATTAATATTTCTAGTGCTTTTACTAGTATTTACTGACTATTTTGGTGATAGTAGTTTGATTTTAGTTTTGGCAGCATCACTAATTGTTGCAGTCAGTAGTGTTCGAGGTGTGACTCAAAACTTGAGCTGGCAACATGATGCCCCTGTATTTTTAGTGCCAGTAGCATTTCATATTTTCTTTTTGGCTTTAATGCTTTGGCGTAATCTATATGCCGATACCATCGCAATTTTAGGTGTCAGTATAGGTGTGTTTATTGCTCATGAGTTGATTTTACAACTAGCGCGATTGAATTCTCCAAAGCTGTCTTGATCTATTAGCTAGCTGATTTAGCATCAACCTTTTGAAAATACCCTTTTGCAATAGTTAAAAACCGTTCCCTTGCTTGTTTATGATCAATAATCGCTTTTGGATAATCGATAGGGTTTAGTGGCATTTCAGGTGCTTCTTCAGGCAAGCCAATATATTTATCTGGTACGGTCGAAAGTTCAGGACACCATTTTCGAACATAAGCCTCTGCCCCAAACTTTTTGACTTGAGAGATTGGATTGAAAATACGGAAGTAGGGTGAGGCATCTGCACCACAACCAGCTACCCATTGCCAGTTTCCGATGTTTTGCGAACTATCTCCATCCAATAATTGCGTTCTGAAGTATTCTTCGCCTCTGCGCCAGTCAATCATTAGATGTTTGCAAAGGAATGATGCCGTTACCATGCGTACTCGGTTATGCATAAAACCTGTGGCATTGAGCTCTCGCATACCTGCATCAACTAGGGCGTAGCCAGTATTGCCCGTACACCAAGCTTGCCAATCCTTTTCAAAGGTGTCGGTATTTTCTTCTACCCAAGGAAAACCTTCCCAGCGTTGATTAAAGGGTTCTTTTTCAATGTTTGGAAAGTGGTATAGGAGACTGGCATTGAAGTCTCGCCAGATGAGCTCATTGCCCCAGATGTAATGACCTTCTCCAACTTGGTTACTTTTATTAAAGGCGATTCGTGCGGATAAACTGCCAACAGTTAAGTAGGGTGCAAGCGTTGATGTTCCGTTTTCTTGGCTTGGAGCATTTCGGCTGTCGTGATAGTGTTCTACTTGGCTTGCTAGGAAGGTGTCGAGCAGCTCGAGCCCCGCTCTTTCCCCTGCAACAGGCAATTCAATATCCGACTTCACAAAAGGAATTTCTCCAACATCAATTGAGGCATCAAAAGGGGAGAGTGTTTTAGGCGTTTCAGCGATTGGCAATACATCAACTGCTTTCCGCCAAGTTTTCATAAAAGGTGTATAGACCTTATAAGGTTTGCCTGTTGTTGCTGCTAAAATTTTATCTGGACGTTGCATATACAGTCCATCAAATGCCTTAGCCGCAATACCTAAATCATTTAGTGATTGACTAACGTCAGAATCTCTTTTTCGACCATAAGGTGTAAAAGATTCTAGATAGAAAACAGATGATGCATTTTGTTCTTTTGCAAATTCTGGAATGACTGTTTTTACGTCACCTTGTCGCACTACTAAGTTTGTACCCAGAGCTTGATAGCTTTCTCTAAGCGCAGTTACAGTGTTTAAAAACCATGCTTTGCGTCTAGGACTTAGGTTAGGTCTAGCAAAGATTGCTTCATCAATAACAACAATAGGAATGATGTTGAGACCAGTATTATGAGCTGCCTCGAGCGCAGAATGGTCATGTGTGCGTAAGTCACCACGGTGCCAAACGATGATGCTTTTAGGGGAATCAGACATTAACTTAAGTGTATTACGGTTTAAGTGTCAATTACTGTAGCTAGATTGGGTTTTAGAGGGTTTTGAGAAAGTCTTTTAGAGCTTGAGATGCTTTTTGGCTTGCTGTTTTTAGTGAGTCGAGAGTTTCCAGTGTTACAGTTGGATTTTTGGTGGTTCTGTAGGTGAGCTCGAGCCCTGCACACATATCTGCTAATTCCATCATTCCTAAAGTAGCAGCACTCCCTTTAAGACTATGAAAGCTTTGTTTGAGAGTTTCACTATCCCCATCTTCCCAAGCTTCTTGGATTACGGCTAAAGTTGCAGGAGTACTTTCAAGAAAAAGCGAAGCAAGCCCATCAATTAAGGTGTCAGAACCTATCTCATTTGCAAAATCTATCAACACGGTTTTATCAAAAATACATAGGTTATATGAATGTTTTACGACTATGTTATTTGTATTGTTTTTCATTCTTCTTGACTCTTTAGTACTGTAATCTGTAGATGATGCAGCGTTATTATTATAAATCACTTTTAAACATAGTCAAATCTGGGAGGTGTTTTCTTAAATGAGTATATCTCAGCTATCTAGAAGCAAAAAAACAATCTTGGCAGCAGATGATCAAGAAGGACAGCGTTTAATATTTGATCTGATGTTTTCTTCCATTTACGATCTTGTCTTACTCAAAGACGGCAAAGAAGTACTTGATTATCTAAAACTGAATCCGCCACCTGATTTAATTATTCTTGATGTGGAAATGCCAGAAGTAAATGGTCTTGATGTCTGTAGTAGGATTAAGCGTGTTGGACGTTTGAAGGAAATTCCAGTGGTGATTGTGACTTCTTTGGATGATGTTAATACAAAAACACTTGCTCAAATGTCGAAAGCAGACAAATTAATTAGCAAACCTTTATCAGGCAAAAATTTCAGTGCCATTGTAAGTGAAATGCTCAACAAGGTACCACAGGCCTAACAGTAGCAGAATTGCTAAGTTAGGATTCACAAAATGCTACTCAGTTAGATAAACGTGCCAAATTATATTGCCAAGCACCAGTTAATTGTTTTTCAGCGATGGATTCATCAATAAGGTTACAGCGGTTTACCATATTGATTTCATAGCGACCAATATCTAAATCTTTTTTGAACTCTGTCCATATGGACTGCATAGGAAAGCGTGTGCTAGAAAAAACGCTGATACTAAGCATTTGTTGTGGTGCATAGTTATGTAGCATGACTTGAGACACTGATGTTATGAGTGCTAGTGACAGTCCTAAAGATTCGTCGTCTGCATTATGATGCTCACAAAGTATCAAGTTAGATTCATCTGTTGCTTTAAGCCATTTCTTACAGAGACTTGTAATCTCACTTTGAAAATAGTCTGCATCTGTCAATTGTTTTTTATCCAATGAAAATGCATCTACAATATAGTGCCGTCCAAAACCAAGCGTATTCATGCCACTATTCTATACCTTAAAGATTTCCAGTAATAGCAGGGTGAATTTTGAAATGGATCCTAACCTTTCGTACTTCCAGCGGTATAGCCGTCAGTAAAGGCATTTTGAAAGGAATAGAAGATGATAAGAATCGGAATACTACCAAGCACAGCACTAGCAGTTAACGTACCCCATTGTGTATTAAATTGGTTGTAGGACATGGCTCTTAGGGCTATGCCAACCGTCCATTTATCTTCACCAGTAAGCATGATATTGGCGAGAATAAACTCGCTATAGGTACCTATGAATTGTAATAAGAATATGAACAGTAACATGGGGACACTCATTGGTAAGATGATGCGCCAAAATGCTCCCCAACGTGTTGCACCATCAACCATAGCAGCTTCTTCTAGACTGGTATTGATAGATTCTAAGTAGCCTTTAAAAATCCATGCGCTGAATGCAATAGCGCCACCTGAATAAGCCAGAATTAAGCCAGTAAAACTGTTCAATAGGTCAAGCGCATTCATTAGGTAAAAAAGTGCTACCAAAGCCATAAAACCAGGGAACATCTGTACAAATACAAAGCTTAAGAGTGTTTGATAGCGCCCTTCAAATTTGAGTCTTGCAAAGGCGTAGCCTGCTGTGGTGCTTAAGAAAACTGCCATAATGCCTGTCATACCTGAAACAAGTAAAGTGTTGCGTATGTGTAGGATGATTTTTCCATTGCTGGAGGCTCGAACTTTTTCGCCCGCTTCATTGAAACTATAAAACTGGTCTGGGTTGATTGAAATGATAAGCCCAAAAATGGTGATGAAAAATACCCACGCAATGTAGTTTCTGAGTTGCTCTAATTTAAATGAAAAATCGCTCCGTCTAATAATCAAAGTCAAAACGAATATTGTGAGCAAAGTAATTGCAATAATAATCACCATCATCCATTGGTAAGTGAAAAAATGGGTTTCAGATAAAAGTTTGTGGTACTGAACGAGTGAAAAGTTAGATGGGTCTGGTAATACACCAGAACGCAACAGCGCATTGCCAACTTTTGGAAGTGGTGTTGTAATAGAGTCGTTGCGATTAAAAGAAACTGCCAATAGATGGATAACAGGGTAGAGCGTTAATAAAATGACTATCCAAATAAATAGGTGCGTGGAGGCAGTAATTGCATAACTTATAGCTTTACCCGGACGTCTGATTTTGCCGTAGGTATAAGCACTACCTGCCACAACTAGGCATATGACAATGAAACCGATAAGAAACCACAGCCAGCCGTAAGGAATACGTACAAAGCGGTCACTTTGAGCGATGCTGAAGTTTGTTATCAAGAAGGTAAACAGTATAGACAAACTTTTTAAGTTTAAGTATGTTCTAAGTATTGATTGAATTTGATTTAGAGTGTTCATCGGTCGCCTTCCTCCTTTAGTGCGCCAGTGACTTTAAAGTTCATTAGACTAACTGCAATGGTTATAACAAAAATGATGATTGAAATTGCAGCGCCAAGGCCATAGGCGTAGCCACCTTGAGAGCGGAAAGCTTCGTTATAAGCCCAGCTTATTAAGATATCTGTACAACGTGCTGTTGAAGTTCCCCACGAAGCAGGGGGACCACCATCTGTTAAAAGGTAAATGATATTGAAGTTGTTAAAGTTAAAGGCAAAACCAGTTAGGGTAATGGGGATTAGAGCATTACGAAGGAGTGGCGCAGTAACGCCCCAGAAGCTTTGCCAAGGATTTGCACCATCCATTTTTGTGGCTTCGTACAGGTCTCTTGGAATGGCTGAAAGTGCACCCAAAGTAGCAGTAATCATGAAGGGGAGACCTAGCCACAGGTTAACGAGCAGGACTGCACCTTTTGCCAAAGTGCAATCACCAAGCCAATCAAAAACAGGTAAATCTAGTAAGGCCAAGAAGCGATTAACTGCACCAAAATTTGTATTTAGAAAGCCTCGCCAAACTTGAATTGTGATGATACCAGGCAATGCCCACGGCACAATTAACAAAGTTCTATAAAGATTTCTAAAACGTAAGTCTGGGTTGTTGAGGAGTAAGGCTATAAAGACACCAATAACTGTGTTAATTAAAACAGTCAAAATCCCAAAAACCATGTTCCAAGCAAAGACTGGGAGAAGTGCTTTTCTAGCTTCACCAATGATGATTTTAAATTGATCTAAGCCAACGTATTGGAATTTGTTGAATCTTGCGATAGTGCTGTAGATGCCATCGGGTGGGAGTGCTGCATCTAGATAAACTGTATTGCCTTCTATTCGTTCTATGCGCCGCTCAATAGCGCTGCCTGTTAGGGAGATGCGGATTGATTCAAGGTCTGGTGTACCAGCAGGGGGGCGCTCGAGCTCCACCAATTTCCCCACGCTACTTACGACCTTAATCTCCTGTGCAAAGCCAAAATCAGGAATCATAATTTCAACAGAATTTACACTCGTACCAGCCTCTAAAGCTTCCACAAGCGTGAGCGTTGTACCGTCTAAAGATTCACCACTGGCATCAACCGAGCCAGACGTATAAACCAAAGCCAGAACATTTTCACACCCTGTCAGACTACTTGTACCAGCTTCATTTTGATTCACTTGACTTGGCGTAAGCAACCAATCACAGCGTAATTCTTTGATATTTGTTAGCTCAAGACTATTGTCAGTAACATTTACAATCGCAGTTTTACTGCTGACATCTAATTCACCATTGCGAGTACCAGCATAGTTACTAAAAGCTAATATGACAGTCAAAATAACAGGGAAGAGTGTAAAGGCAAGCAGAAAGATAATCGCAGGTAGGATGTAATACCAAGGTACAATCCATTGAAAGCGACTTGCTACAAAGCGCAAGGTTATAACAAGCGCTAAAAGTGCAAAGACAAGTCCTATATAAACAGGCGCAGTTGGAATGATTTGTTGTGTAACCCAAAGCCCTATAAAACCTATTAGTATTGAGAAAATAAGAGCAGCCGTTAGGATTAGGATGGATTTTCCTAGAGATGCGTTTGAATTATTGGATTTTGGTAAATATTCTTTTACAGAGCGAGAAATATCGATAATAAACTCCCCAAATTACTAAG